>DAOWHF010000310.1:0-3884 GCA_030641565.1 Methylomarinum sp. | reverse complement strand
TGTATTGATGAAACTAAAACTCAAAAAGATGGAACCAGAGCAGAAAGCACTATTTTGAAGACCGAATGTGGCATTGAAATGGGGGAAATCGAACGCGGTTGGGCAAAATTTGGTTATGAAGTTTTATCCTGGAAAGTACTGATACATACACAAAAGAGTTTTAATTTATCACCTAGAGAAGCAGCTAAAAAACTGGGAGCTGATGCCATCTTATTGGTGAACTCTACAGAGCGCGGAGAAGTCCATGCTGGTGCGGATGCTCGTTGGGAGCGTAGATATTTTGAATCTAATAAACATGGAAATCAAGCTGGTTCTGCTTATGTGGATAGCATGAAAGAACGACAGTTTATTCGTTTGCTTGGAGGTCAAGAGAGAAAACTTTTTTCAAAATCACGCCTTAGTGTAACGATTAATACTTCAGTTGTTCTTGTTTCGACAGGGAAGGCTGTATGGTTCTATGAATGGACGCATGCAGAAAAGAAACAGGTTCAAACAAAAGGAAATCTACATGTTATTTGTGAAAAAGACTATTGTCGCCCAGCGCCTAAGTTAGTTGATTCTCAAAGAGCAACACATCTTTCCAGTGGTAATTCGGAAGCATTGTCCACACAAAAAACGCCTCACAGTCAACGTCGGGCTATTCATACTCGTTTAATGAAAGAAGTCATTAATGATATGGTCAATAAGTTTTCTTCGGGTACTGCATAAAATTCACCCATATCAGACCTCATGTCTTATATTCCTCTACTGTTGAAGGGGAAGTATAGGGTATTAGGTACAAATACCTACAAACTTGAGTTTTTCTTACTATTACATATGATGAAAAAAATAATCTTTCCTGTCATTTTATTAAGCATTTTGATTTCTGGCTGTACCACGTTTAAATATCAAGGAATGGATGCTGCTGAGTTTTCGGACAGTTCAGCTGAAAATAGAGAACTGGCATTTGATATAAATTATGGGCAAGTTAATTACGTACAAGCACTTCAAAAATCAGAATTTGAGAAATATTTTAAGGAAGAGTTGCTTAACTCTGGATTTGGCGGGGCGATAAATGGTAAATCAATTGCAAGGTTTTCTGTGGATGTGACTTTAAATCATGATGCGAATCAGGATTGGCTCTCATTTTTTCTGTACATGGTGACTTTAACTGCATATCCAGCTGAAAGTAACCATATTGTTTCTTTTGATGTTGATTATTATAAAGGTGAGGAAAAAGTACGCACAGCTAATTATCAAAGTAATTACGTACAGTATGTATCGGTTTATTTTCCTACAGCTTTATTTATGGGAGATTCTGCTGGTGATTATCAACGAAAATTAGCTGCTGATTTAGCTGATAATATAGCTCGGGATTTTCCGGCGGGAACTGAATTTTAAATTTTTGCAAGGGACTGGTTTAATACCTGTCGTTACAGAGTAACGACAGGTACATTAGTATAATTAAAACTGCGACAAAATCTGCCCTTGAATTTTCTCAGCTATTTCCTTACGGTTCTCAGCGTCACGAATAGGACGACCGACCACAATATAGTCAGCACCATTTTGGAAGGCTTGCTCAACACTAACAACCCGTTTTTGGTCATCATCAACACGGTTGTCAACAGGGCGTATTCCCGGTGTGATCACTAATAAGCGATGATCTAATTCTTTGCGTAACATGGCAACTTCAAGTCCTGAAGAAACAATGCCATCACAGCCGATCTGTAACGCACGTTTGGCGCGTGATAATACTAAATCACGCACATCACATTTGAAGCCTAAGTCATCTAAATCACCACGATCAAGACTAGTTAATGCAGTCACAGCTAATACTTTTAAATCACCTTTGTTTGCTGCGGCAGCTTCCATAATAGCGTCGTTGCCATGAATAGTCGCCAAGTCTACACCTTTGCTACTCAATGCTTTAATGGCACGTCCTACCGTTGCTGAAATGTCAAAAAACTTTAAATCAACAAATACTTTTTTATCACGTTCTTTTAGCCATTCTATAAAGGCGAAATAATCACCTGACATAAATAATTCCATGCCGACTTTATAGAAAATAACAGAATCCCCCAGTTCTTCAACTAAGGCTTGAGCTTCAGGAATGCTGGGCACATCCAGTGCCATGATTAATCTTTCGCGAACAGGGATAGGTTTAGTTGATATAAACGATTCAGTCATGAAGTAAGTATCCGAATGAGGTGATGAATATGATTTTATTTTAATTTCCACGTAGAACGTAAAAATTAAGGGCTCATATTACCAGAACTATCCATCAGTGAGTGCTAAAATACGCAATTATCATATTAAAGGATAAAGATGATTTTAACACTGATACAAATGATGCTAGTAATAGCCTGTGGTGTAGGTTGGCGTATCCTTAGCCCTGCAGGTTTAAAGGCTGAGCAAACACGCCTGGTTTTAACCACAGTGGTTTATTATGTTTTTCTTCCCGCGTTAATATTGGATGTTTTATGGCGTGCGGAGTTAGGCATACAATCTTTAGCATTTTCTTTGTTAGGTGTTTCTAGCATGTTAGCCACATTAATGATTGTTTGGCTTGTGACCAAATTGTTAAAAATTGGACGGCCACAAACGGGCGCTATTTTGTTGGTAACGGCATTTCCTAATGTGACTTATTTAGGCTTGCCTGTATTGGAGCAGACATTTGGCAGTTGGGCAAAATCGGTTGCGATACAAATGGATTTGTTTGCCTTTTCACCATTACTTTTTACGGTTGGTGTTTTAATTGCACGGTATTACGGCGAAGATAGTGGTAAGCATAAGGCTCTGTTAAGTTTTTTGAATACACCGCCGTTTTGGGCGGCATTTATAGCGGTTATTTTAAATATTAATCATGTTGCCGAACCTTTGTGGTTGGGAGGTGTGTTAAAACAGCTATCTGCCGCAGTCGTGCCATTAATGTTATTTTCTTTAGGCTTAGCATTAAACTGGGATGCGATTCGTATAAAAAACATACCTTATATTATTCCCGTTACAGTAATTAAATTATTATTGATGCCTTTTTTGGCAATTGGAATCGTGAGTTATTTGACTTTAGATGATCAAAATAAAGCTGCGGCTGTATTAGATTTAGCAATGCCTAGTATGGTATTGGGTATTGTGTTTTGTGATCGATATAAGTTAGATAGCGGCTTGTATGCGATGGCAGTTGCAGTGACTACGCTATTAAGTATGTTTACACTGCCTTTTTGGTATAGCATGTTATGAATCACCCTATTGCAGAGATATTCTCTCAAGGCGAAGAAGTTATTAGTGGCCAAGTAGCTGATACTAATGCGGCTTGGTTATCTCAGAATCTTGTCGATATGGGTTTTGTTATTGGTCGACATACCGCCGTGGGTGATCAATTACCGGATTTAATCACGCTGTTAAATGAAATATCCCAACGTGCTGATATTTGTATTTGTACCGGTGGATTAGGGCCAACGATTGATGATTTAACGGCAGAAGCAGTCGCACGGGCTTTTAACTGTCCTTTACAGTTAGATCCTGTGGCATTGGTACAGATAGAAACGCATTTTGCCCGGCGAAAACGTACGATGGCTGATACTAATCGTAAACAAGCTTTTTTTCCTCAAGGTGCGACTCGTATTGATAACGCTTGGGGAACTGCACCGGGTTTTGCTTTAAAGCATGATCGTTGTTGGTTTGTGTTTCTACCGGGTGTACCGACAGAAATGAAAAATATGTTTAATGCCTATATAAAAGAGGTATTAGCACAGCGTTTTGTTTTACAGGCAGATAAACTTATTTCAATTAAATCGGTCGGTATTGGTGAGTCTGATTTACAGCAGAAACTTAATGCAGTGGCTTTACCTGATCAAGTGCAATTAAGTTTTAGAGCAACATCAGATGACGTACAAACCAAATTGTTA
>DAOWHF010000303.1:0-8830 GCA_030641565.1 Methylomarinum sp. | reverse complement strand
GTGATAACAATAACAACACCCCAAAAAAAGCAAATACAAGCGCATAAAAAGGTGGTGGAACTGCAGTGATCGCAGAAAATGGCAGTTCGGCCATTTCTAGCAAAACCAAACATAAAATCTGCAATAACTTGTAAACGACAAATAGAACATACCCTGCAAATACCGAAGAACAGGACATAGCTACCACAGCAATAAAACATAAGGGAACAATCAATAAGCTAATCACAGGCACCGCTATAAAATTAGCAATTGGTGCAATAATTGAAAACTGCTGAAAATAAAACAGTAATAAAGGCGATAAGCCTAAGGCCGCAACCCAATGGATTTTAATTGCGTCGTACCAATACCCTGCTTTACCCAACCGCCCAGCCAAGCTATACACTATTATGGCCACTGCTAAAAAAGACAGCCAAAAACCAGCTGACAATACTGCCAATGGATCAAATATTACAACAGCTAACACAGTGAAAGCCAAAGTATGCGTAACCGTGATATTTCTCTGCCAGACAATAGCATTCATAGCAATTACCAACATCAATAATGATCGTTGAGTAGGAATGGAAAAACCTGCCAGTGCTGAATAAAACAAGGCGATAAATACAGCAGAAAGGGCTGCCATTATTTGAGGAGAGCTAACTAAAAACCGAGTGGATATTTTTAACACTAAAAAATAGACCAATCCAGAAATAAGACCGATATGCAGCCCTGATATAGCTAACAAATGCACAACACCAGTCTTCTTAAAAACATCCCATTGCTGATCGCTTATATCGTCCCTCTCACCTATTGTTAATGCCTTGATCACACCAGCATAATCACTGTTTTTTAATAAGACAGTTAATTCATCAGCAATAAATTGTCGCAAAACATTAATGCCTTGCCAGCTTGAATCAGTCTCTAACAGTTTAGGCGTTGGAAAAGTTCTAATGTAGCCAGTAGCACCAATATTTTGTACAAATAGCCAACGCTCATAATCAAAAGTACCTGAATTAAATCGACCATGCGGTTTTTTTAACTTGACTGTAAATTGCCAGTATTGGCCTGACTTAATGACTTGTTTTGGGAAATACCAGCTGAGGCGGATTTTCTTAGGAAAGTCGCTTTTTGGTTTTGATACTGAAAAATCAAAGCGGACTCTGCGTTCATCATACTGCGGTATGCCAACGACTTTACCTTCAATTTGAATATGCTTACCTTGTAGATGGTTAGGCAATCTACCCGCCAAATGCATATTAGCAAAGAAAATCGCCCACAGCACACCAACAACAAAAAAAACTAACAACCAATAACGCAGAAAAACAACAAGTGGAAGTACAAATAAAAGCGCTAAAACCCAAAAAGTTTCAGGCAATACAGAAAATTGTTGAACAACAATAATGCCTGTTACGAATGACAGGACTGGAAATAACATTCCCTATGATTCAAATAAATAGTGCCTTGCCTTTTTCCCCTACCAGCAAGACTTAATAAAAATTAATTATTCATTACTTAAAGTTTCTTCTTCGGGCTTACTAAAACTATCGACAAAATCTTGTAAACCTTTTTGTACCAGGTCATAAGTGCTATCGATATTACTTGCAATATCCCCTTCTAAAACATTAAGACCGCTTAATATTCCCCTGGCATCTTCAAAGCCCTTATCAATTCCACCGCTAATAATATCAGCAAATGCCTTTACCGCCTCTTCCTCAGACATATCAGAGTGCTGTTCGCGGTATTTAGAGTAGAACGCGGTACTCATTGAAACAATTCTATCTGCTGTTGCCTCAGGACTGACATCCAAGCCAGAATCATAAGCATTCTGAATAGCATTATCTCCAAGCTCCCCAGCTAATGCCTCATTAATCCCTTCTATTGCTGTCTTATACAGCAGTGCCATAGGGTTATTACCCGCACTAACACTAACCTCTAGATTTGATTTAAGAATAGACGCATTAAGCTGTTGTTTTGCAGACAATGTGTCTGGTTTCTTTATCTCATTTTTATCTTGAGCCACACTAGAAACCGCTTGACCAGAAGCCCCATCAGCAGACTTGTTATGACCCGCTTTCAAAGAAGATACTTTATGCCCAAATGTATTTGCACTAATTTCGTTTGCCATGACACTCACCTATACATATAGTTATAGCCTAGTATAGCGACTGATTCCCCAAAAACTAAAGTAAATTTACTTAATCAATAATTCGCGTTGATATTAAGGCGCAACAAAAGCCGTACAAAGTATATGCACAATATAAGTACCAAACCTGATAAACTTAATCCAATTCATTCAACCAAGACACAGCATCATGCCAAAAAAAATAATAAAAAAATATCTGCCTGATCCTGAAAAACTGAAACAACAGAAGAGCCTGCAGTTTTTAGGTGACCGATTACATGAACCTAATTTATGGCACTTAAACAGAAAATCTGTCTCTCTTGCTTTTGCTATCGGTTTATTTGCAGCATGGATACCAACGCCAGGACAAATGGCTATTGCAGCTGTTGCCGCTTTTTACTTTAGTGCTAACTTACCTATCTCTGTCGCGCTGGTATGGATAACCAATCCTTTAACCATGCCACCCATGTTTTATTTTGCTTACACTATTGGCTTATGGTTATTAGGTGAAAGTTCACCTGGAGCCGATTTTGAATTCACCGTTGAAAGCATCATGTCTAACTTAGGTGATATTGGCGGGCCATTTTTATTTGGCTGCCTTATCCTTGGCATTATCTCTTCAACCATAGGCTATTTTGGCATCCGTTTATATTGGCAATATGCCATTAACAAACAATGGAATGCCAGAAAGAAACGCTAGATAAAAAAACACCCTATAGGAGCATCCGTCCTCGGTGTGAGTTAAGTAAGGCTCTTTTCACAACAAGCCCGTCCTTAGTCGCACCAAGGAGACAGGACGGACGCCCCCACACAATCTAAATCGGTACGGAATCCACTGCATCAGCCGCAGTATCTATCGCATCATGAGCCGCATCTCCAGCACCCGGCACAATAGAAATAACAGCCCCACCTATACGCATAGGCACACTAACAACCTTTGTCAATAAACAGCCTTGTACTGCTAATGCCAACAAAAAAACAACGCCTAGTTTTTTAAATCTCACGATACACTCCGATAATTTTCAGCTAGACAATTAAGCCATCTTCCATATGCAAAACTCTATCCATCCTTTGTGCTAAATCCGGATCATGAGTAACTACTAAAAAACTCACTTGTAATTCTTGATTTAATTCCAGCATTAATTGATAAATCTGTTCCGCTGTTTTGCTATCCAGATTACCTGTAGGCTCATCAGCCAGTACGCATTTAGGCTGGTTAATTAATGCCCTGGCAACTGCTGCACGCTGTCTTTCACCACCCGATAGTTCGCCAGGTTTATGTTCTATTCTATGGCCCAAACCAACACGTTTAAGTATTTCAGTGGCTTGTTTTCGTGCTTCTTTTACCGATTTACCGGCAATTAAAACCGGCATTGCCACATTTTCTAAAATCGTGAACTCACCCAATAAATGATGAAACTGATAAATAAAACCTAACGAACTGTTTCTTAATTTACTTAACTTTGATGCTCTAATACTATTTAGATTATCTCCATCTAAAATAACATTGCCCTGGGTTGGTTTTTCTAAACCACCTAACAAATGCAGCAAAGTACTTTTTCCCGAACCAGACGCGCCCATAATCGCCACACGCTCTCCGGCATTAATAGATAAGTCCACACCTTTTAAAACCTCAACATCCAAATCACCCTGCTGATAACGCATGGTTAATTTCTGGCATTGTAATATCACTGAATTATTCATATCGCAATACCTCGGCAGGATTGACTCTGGAAGCCTGCCAAGCAGGATATAAAGTTGCTAACAAAGCTAATGCAAAGGCGATACCTGAAATGGCATAAACATCTGACCAGACTAATTTAGAGGGGACATCACTAATGTAATACACATCTGCCGCCATAAACTGAACCCCAAAAAAGCTTTCAATGGCAGGAATAATAGTTTCAATATTCAATGCTAAAAGTACGCCACCTAATGTACCCAAACTAATGCCAATAATACCGATTATCCCGCCTAAAACGATAAAAATACCCATCACAGATAAATTAGATAATCCCTGTGTTTTTAAAATAGCAATATCCCCTCGCTTATCAGTCACAACCATCACCAGCGTAGAAACTATATTGAATGCGGCTACGGCAACGATCAGCAACAAGATAATAAACATCACGCGTTTTTCAGTTTTAATTGCTCTAAAAAAATTACTATGCGCTTTAGTCCAATCGCTCACTCTATAATTACCATACAGTGCAGTTGCCAATGAGCGTGATATTTGAGGTGCATTAAACAAATCATCTAACTTCAATCTCAAGCCACTGACAGCATTACCCAAGCGAAACAGTTTACTAGCATCATTCATATGAATAATTGCCATATTACGATCATATTCATACATCCCCACTTTAAAAACGCCCACCACTGTAAAGCGTTTTAAGCGAGGCAAAATACCCGCAGGCGTTGAATTAATCTGAGGACTGATTACCGTTACTTTATCCCCAACCATTACCCCTAAATAATTTGCTAATTCAGCCCCTAAAACAATACCAAATTGTCCTTTAACCAAATCGGTCAATCGTCCAGACAGCATCTTATCAGCTACTTCTGAAACTTTAGGCTCATACTCTGGAATAATGCCGCGTAGTAAGGTACCACTGACGCGTCTATCAGCATTAATCATTACTTGTCCTCGCACAAAAGGAGCAGAACCTTCAACATGCGCAGTGCCTTTAAGTCTTTGCTCTAATTGTTGCCAATCATCTAACCGACCACCTCTGCCTGTAATAGTTGTATGGGATGTCATACCCAAAATACGTTCGCGCAGCTCTGATTCAAAGCCGTTCATCACAGATAACACAGCAATCAAAGCCGTTACCCCTAAAGCGATACCTAAAACTGAGGTTAGAGTAATGAATGAAATAAACTGCGTTCGTCGTTTTGCACGCGTATAGCGCATGCCGATATAAATAATTAGGGGCTTAAACATAGTGTTTTATTGATTTTTCTTACATTGAGAACAAAAACCATACAGATATAAACTATGATCCGTTAATTCATAACCTAATTTTTCTGCAATATCGAGTTGACGTTTTTCTATAACAGCATCAGTAAACTCATCAACCTTCCCACATTTCATACAGACAATATGATCATGATGCGTTCCTTTATTCAGCTCAAAAACTGAATTCCCCCCTTCAAAATGATGTCTTGTTACTAAGCCTGCTGCTTCAAACTGAGTTAAAACCCGATAAACAGTTGCTAAGCCAATTTCCTCATCTTCACTCAGTAAAATTTTATAGACTTTCTCTGCAGACAAGTGACGCTGATCTGTCTGTTTTTCTAAAATCTCTAAAATCTTAACACGAGGCAAGGTGACTTTCAGTCCCACATTTCTTAAATCATTACTTTCCAAGAGCAACTCTCCATATCAACTGCAAAAATACATAAGAATATGCTAATTGTATCTTTTTTTATAAAAACACGTAGATACTTTTATAGGATTATCTTTTAACATACGGTATGATTTTCTTTAAACATCAACGTTCCGCCATTTTCAGCCCAAAGAGTACATGAGAAAATCCGTTTATACCCTAGCGTTATTATCGAGCACCCTATTTACTGGTTGTTCAAGCGTTCTTAACAATCTGCCCGGCGTTTACTCTTTGGACATACAACAAGGAAACATTATCAATCAGGAAATGATTGACCAACTCAGACCCAACATGACTAAACGCCAGGTTTTATACATCATGGGCTCATCTATGCTGGTTGATGTTTTCCATCAAAAACGCTGGGATTACCTTTATTCTGAACAGTCAGGTGGTGAAGCCAGAAAACAAAAACGTCTATCTTTATTTTTTAATGGTGATAAGTTAATCGGCGTGCAAGGTGATTTTAGACCCAGTATCTTACCGGTCATCCGCGAGTCTAATGAAACAACTGTTGACGTACCAGCGCGTAATTTAGATAAAACCTTATGGGAAAAAATATCGGGATTTTTTAACGATGAAGCCCCTATAAAAGTGCAAGAAATACAAACAGAAAAAACAATCGACAAAAAAACAGAAGAAGAAACGCCTAGCGAAGAAATTTCTACAAAGCCATTAGAAGAAGCAAAACCACAAGCACTTGAAGAAATAGAAAATTAACAGCCTTAAACAGAGGTAGAGCGGACTTCAGTCCGCAATACTTTAATCTTAAACTTTAACAGCCCTATTCCGCCGAGCATCCATAGGATTCTGCAACAAAGGCCGATAAATCTCCACGCGATCACCCTTTGTCACAACAGCGTCTAATTTACAGACCTTTCCATAAATTCCAACAGGCATTGTTGTTAAATCAATTTCAGCACATTGAGCTAAAATCCCTGATTTCTCAATCACCTGCTGCACAGAAGCCCCCTCAACAATTTGAACAGAGAGACTCAATTGTTTTTCAGGCGTAGCAAACACCACTTCAACGCACTTATCCATAAATTTGTTTAGCCCGTTCAGTAAAAGAACTCACCATGGTATTACAAATCTGATTAAAAACAGTACCAAAGGCCAAGCTAGCAAATTTACTCTGCATTTCAAATTCTAAATCCAAAGATATTTTACTAGCATCTTCACGTAAAGGCATAAACGTCCAAACACCATCTAAAGATGAAAAAGGACCGTCTAATAAAGTCATAAATAACTTTTCCTTACCTACTATACGATTGCGTGTTGCAAAAGACTTATTAAAACCCCCTTTAGAGATTTGTACCTCAGCCTCTACAATATCGCCTTCTTTTTTTAAGATACGACTGCCACTACACCATGGTAAAAATTCAGGATATGCTTCAATGTCATCAACTATATCAAACATTTGCTGCGCTGAAAATTTAACCAAAGCACTTTTTTGTACTATCGTCATACTCAGAATATCCCCAGCACATGCAGAAACACGATAAATACAGCCGCAGGTGCAACATAAGTAATAAGGAATTTCCATTGATTAAATTGCTGCTCAGGTAAATCAAGCTCTTCTGCAACATGTTTTTTATACATAATCCAACCAGAAAAAACAGCAATACCGAATCCCCCAATTGGTAGCATTAAATTAGCGGTTAAATAATCCAAGAAATTGAAGATTGTTTTATCAAATATTTTAAAATCAGACCAGATATTAAACGAGAATGCTACACTCACACCTAAAGCCCAAGTTGCAATACCACTTATAACACTGGCTTTAACACGGGTAAAACCTTTATTTTCAATTAACCATGCAACCACTGGCTCAATCAATGAAATTGAAGACGTTAATGCAGCAAAAACCAGCAAAACGAAAAATAAAACACCAAATAACCAGCCACCTGTCATATTGCCAAATGCAATAGGTAAGGTCTGAAAAATTAAACCCGGACCAGAGCCTGGCTCTAATCCATTAGCAAATACCAAAGGAAAAATAGCAATACCGGCTAACAATGCAACGACAGTATCTGCACCAGCAATATACACACTAGTTTTAGCAATAGAGACATGACTTGGCAAATAAGAACCATAAACCATAATCGCCCCCATACCTAAGCCTAAGGTAAAAAAGGCATGCCCCATCGCCGTTAATACTGCGTCGCTATCAATTTCACTAAAATCAGGACTGAATAAAAAAGATAAGCCTTGAAAATAGTATTCTCCAGTGGTCATTGCATAAGCCACCAAAATAACCAGTAAAGCAAATAATGTTGGCATTAAAAGCTGTACAGCCTTTTCTAAGCCACTGCGTACACCCCGCATTACCACACTCATAGTCGCAACCATAAATGCCGTATGCCAAAACACCAACTGTACAGGACTGGCAATTAAATCATCAAAACTGGCTTTAACGACTGCTGCATCTGAAGAAAATCCGCCAAAAAGAGCCTTAAATACATAAGCGCCAGCCCAACCAGCAATGACACTGTAATAAGATAAAATCAACACCCCAGCAACAACACCCATCCAGCCTAAATAATGCCAGTTTTTATTAGCATCTGCTTCAGCCGATAATGTTCCCAAAGTATTGATAGGGCTTTGCCGCCCTCTTCTGCCCATCATGCTTTCTGCAATCATGATGGGGATACCAATTGCCACAACACATGCTAAATACACAATAACAAAAGCGCCTCCTCCATTTTCACCGGTAATATAAGGAAATTTCCAAATATTACCTAACCCAACTGCCGACCCTGTTGCAGCCAGAATATAAGCGAATCGTGACGACCACTCTCCATGTATTGATTTTGTATTTGCCATTTTTGTGCCTAAAAATCTAATATAGTTACGTTCATTATCAACGAATCGAGTAAAATACCAAAATAAATCCTTTCCGTCAGTTTTAAAAAACTATTCATCATTGCTATGGCTGCTAAAAAATCCAAGAAAAAAAACAAACAATCAGACAATACCATTGCGGTTAATCGCCAGGCATCACATGAATTTTTCATTGAAGAACAATTTGAAGCGGGTTTAGTTCTGGAAGGTTGGGAAGTTAAAAGTTTAAGGGAAGGCAGAATTCAATTAAAAGAAAGCCACATTGTGATTCATAAGGGCGAAGCCTGGTTGCTAGGCGCCCATATATCACCATTACTTTCTGCTTCGACACATATTGTGCCAGACAGAGTAAGGCGTAAAAAATTACTATTGCATAAAAATGAGCTTTATAAATTAATTGGTGCAGTTGAACGCAAAGGTTACACCATTGTTCCCCTGTCTATGTATTGGATAAAAGGCAGAGCAAACCTAAAAATAGGTTTAGCCAAAGGTAAAAAGCTAC
>DAOWHF010000285.1:0-4194 GCA_030641565.1 Methylomarinum sp. | reverse complement strand
GTTGGTGCAGGGTGATGGATGAATATCGTAATTTAACACCTGAAATGTTGTTAAGTTCAGCTATTGGAGATTTTCAACACTTAACGGTGACATAGCCAAATTTGTTAACACCTATTCAGTTCTTTCGAAGCGTTAGAAAACTTCTCAATTTAAATTACAATGCTTACTCTTTATGATTGGATTTTAAACATATGTAAAAATCAATTCAAATCACAAGAATTCATTTATATGGCAAAACCAGCTGCTCGCAATCTAACTTAGAAAATTCAGGATCTTTATGGACAAGTATTGCCTTCTGCTGAATGGCGCTAGCCGCTATCCAGGTATCAGCTAATGATAATTGATGTGTCACTTTAATTTCAGCCGCTTTTTCTAGCAACGCTTTGTCTTCATGCACCCATGTAATAGGCAAGTCGACCATTTTTCTCACCTTGATCCTTCCAGACACGATAAAACACTTCCATTAAAGACATAAAATAGACAACTTTGGGGCGCAGGTCTTCAGCCTGCATTTTAAAAGCAGTCTAAATGACTGCGCCCCAAATAATTGTTCAAGTTATTTCGTGCATGCTCCTTAATCGCAAAAAATATAATTCAGCTTAAGCTCTAAGTCGACTGCTTTATTAATGCCGAGTATAAATCACACCAGGCATCTTAACCGACTTGCCTATGCCGTCCTGATTAACCCAAGATATATCCACTTCCTTTTCACTATCAATTAAGGCGTTGCTGTTATCTTGGCAGGCGATATTCATGTAGGCAATTAATTCACTGAGTCCTTTTTCTAAAGGGTGTTGCTGGCATAATTCCAGCAATGTGATTTGCTGTTTGCTTTGCAAGGCTTTGTTAATGCGCGCTTGTAACATTTCTATATCCACATAATGCTGGGTATAGAGCAAATCGCTACTAAATTTTGCCGTTCCTGCGCTTAGCTTTGCTTCCGAAATAACTGGACGACTGGGCGGTCGGAACAGCGCTCGTGAGACAGGTAATTCAATTGGTGCTTTTATATCATCAAGGAAAGTGAAGTCTTTGTCTTTTGGTGGCGTTTGTTTAATAGCAATGGCTGATTTTTCTACCTCATGAATAATCGACATAATCCGCTTATTTTCCAGCCAGACCTGATCATCCAAATAGCGTCTTAACTGCTCGACTAAACTGGAACTGGTGCGCTGGACTTTCTCTCCTGCTTCCAGCAGATGATATTTCATTTTGGGTAATAGCTCATCTGGCTCACAGCTTTTTACTTCATCTAAGGACAGTACTTTTTGAATTAAATCATTTAACTGTTCCTGTTTAGCCGGTGACATTAACAAGCCCCAAAATGCCTGAAAACTTTTGCCTTGATCAGAATCACCAATATCATCCTGTTCACCAAAAATCTCATCCAATAATTCACCTTTGTTTTTATTACTGGTGGTAATTTTCTCACGGGTATTTCGGTCTAATTGGCGGAAATTTTCTTCAACCTGTCTAAAGTCCATTAACAAACTGCGAGCGGTGTCTTCCACTTGGTAAAACCGTTCTTTTACTTGGCGAGGATCATAGCTCATCACCTCACCTTGCTGTAACCGAGCAATTTCAGCATCAATCGCTGTTTTTTGTGCTTCTAATTCTGCAATACGTTGTTGTGGATCGGTTTGGGTGGTTTGTAAAATTGTTTCCAATAATTCAAATACGGTTAATAAACGCGACTCTGTACCGATAAATTGTTTTTGCTCTAAACTGCGTAGCCACTCAATGGATTTTTCACTGGCTGGCGTTAAATCAAATTCTGCTTCATCACTATTTTCTGCATAGTATTTACGCAAAAAAGCGTTATCACCATTAGCCCAATCTGTTAAATAGGCTTTTGCTGTTTTCGGGTATTTATCCTTATGAATTTGACGCAGATGAAATAAGCTATCTTCCAGTTTTTCGGTAATTTCACTTTGTTTTAAAGACCGGCAATTCGGTTGGATAAATGCGCGATAAAAAAAGCTGATAATCAGCGGCGCATTATCAACACAAAGCAATCGCCAAGTGGGGTGTTGGCGTAATTTAAGTAAATAATCGTGTTCCATTATTTTATTTGCTATTCCTTAGCTGAAATACCATAAATATACACGGTCGCGCCAATGACTGCCGCTGGTGCGATAATTAAATTAAGCACAGGAATAGACAAACCAACAACCGTTAAGCCACCAAAACTTAACACGCCTATACGTCGATTTTTCGCCTCATCTTTCTGCTGTGCAAATAATAAGCCCTTATTTTCCAGTGGGTAGGCCATAAATTCCAGCCCCATTCCCCATGCACCAAATAATACCCATAAAAAAGGAGCTATTAGGTTAACCACGGGGATGATAAATAAAATCAATAGCGGTAGCATTCGACTGGCTAAATAACCCATACGCTTTAGCTCTGCTAAAACAACTTGAGTTATTGGCTGTTCTTCAATCTTACTGGGTTCTCCTGATACAATTTCTAAGGTTTTTGCTGCTAATTGACTATAAAAAGGCGAGGCAATTAAGTTAGCCAAAATAGTAAAAGTAAAGAAACCAACTACTGAGAAACTGGTAAAAAATAATGGCCAAATAAACCATTCCAGCCAAGATAACCAAGTCGGAATAAACTGGGCAATTAAATCAGAGAGATAGAAATAGCCTAAGGCAAAGGCAATACTGTATAAGACCAAATTAATAAATAGTGGAATAATCAAAAACTTGCGTAGTTCTGGTCTGGTTAATAATTTTAGCCCTTGCATAAAGCAGCTAATTGCATATACAGGGTTATTCTTTTTTTCGGCTAAACTCATGATTGTAAACTCCTTACACCTTGTTCTGAGGGATTTAATACAACCCCTTGTTCTGTCACTATCGCACTAATTAAATTTGCTGGGGTAACATCAAATACTGGATTCCAGGCACTGATTAATGAATCATCTTTGATATAACATTCGGGTAATAATTCCTTTTGATTTCGTTGCTCAATGATAATGCCCTCTCCTGATTCCATTGCAAAATCTATAGTAGATAATGGTGCGACCACCATCACCTTAACACCATGATATTTTGCTAAAACAGCTAATGAATAAGTGCCAATTTTATTGGCGACATCACCATTCGCAGCAATTCTATCAGCGCCGACAATAATCCAATCCAGTTTGCCTGATTGCATTAACCAAGCAGCCGCTGAATCAGCAATTAATGTGACCGCTATATTATCTTGCGCTAATTCCCATGCGGTTAAGCGTGCGCCTTGCAACCAGGGTCTAGTTTCCCCTGCATAAACTGTATTCAAGCCTCTGTTATGCGCACTTCTAATCACCCCTAGCGCAGTGCCATAACCACCTGTCGCTAATGCGCCCGCATTACAATGCGTCATCACTGCTTTTGCATCGCTTAATAAATCAGCACCCAGCTCGCCCATGGTTTGATTGGCCTTAATATCATCCGCATGGATTTTCTCTGCAACCTTAATAACTTCTGCTACCACATCAGCAACTGGCTTATCCAACACTTTTTGCATTGTTTCCAATGCCCAGAACAGGTTAACAGCGGTAGGACGTGATTGAGAAAGTTGTTGTATATCCTTATCTACCTTAGTTTTCCAAGCTATGTCAGATTCAGAATAATGCTGCATTACCGATAAAGCCACACCATAAGCGGCTGCTATACCAATCGCAGGCGCACCTCTGACACGCATACTACTGATTGCCTCAGCAACGCCTGCTGCATCAGTATACTCATCATAAGTAATGGTTTCAGGTAATACTCGCTGGTCTAAAATTTTGACACCACTGCCTGTCCACTCCAGCGCGTGAACCTTTAATTCATTTTTTGAATTCATTTAATTATCAATAATACCTTTTATAGTTATAATTCTATTCATTTAGATTTAATAATATTCGAGACGTTTGCATAAGAGCGTTATTTTATTTCCCCCTCACCCAATCCTCTCGGTAACTGCTCCTGCGTTACTCTACCTCCTGCATCCGTGCAGTCGTCCCTCTGGAGAGGGCATAAAAAAAACAAAATATTTATGAATGTTGATCTTATTATTCAAGCACGCTGGATTATACCTGTTGAACCTGATTCAGTAACCTATGAAAACCATAGTCTGGTGGTTGATGATGGAAAAATCATAGATTTACTTCCCTCCCCCCATGCTGAGAAAAAGTACCAGGCTGCATCATTAGAAAAGCTGGATAAG
>DAOWHF010000253.1:0-3393 GCA_030641565.1 Methylomarinum sp. | reverse complement strand
CGATGCAACTCTGTTTAGCTGGCTCTTCGTTTATGCGACTTTTTTACAAAACTTGAAGGTGCTAACGCCAAGTTCAGTGGCCGCTGGCAGATGTTCGATGAACGCTGACAATACACTGAACTTTGATAAAAAATGACCTCTGAAAACGAACTGCGCTGCCAGCGGTCGACTGGAACTTTTTGTTAGCCATTTATTGATTAAATTCCTCTAATACCTCTTTAACTGTAAGCTCTTTATTTCTAATTAAATAGAATAAAAAAGGAAACGTTGTTAGCTTTATAAATTCAATAGCTATTCTATTTTTTCTTATTCTTACTTCTTTAGTAGCAGGTTCTAAATTATCTCTTTCAAGTACTATATATACGGCTTCTTCTATACATTTCAGTTTATACAGTGGCAACCCATACACAACAATTGCAGGAATAAGTATAACTGGGACAAATAATACTATGATAATTAATATATTGGTAAACCCGAGATCTAGTTTAGGGCTATAACCAGCTAAAATTACTAAAAATATAGCAATTATAGAATTTATTACTGACAAAGACTTTAATCTTGAAATCCATACTGTATAACCAAAAAGAAGACTTCTCCACCCATAAGTGTTTATATATTCAAGATCTTTTTCTGGTACAACGAGACCAATAAACTTTGCACCTAATGATTGAGTGCCTTTGAATTTGCGTTCAAGAACAGGGAGGAGGTCGAAATATACAAAAATAGCATTCGTAGCAAATGCTATTTCCCATAGGCTATTAAAATTTGATATTTCTATCATTCATATTCCTTGCTGTGGCTAACCACTTAGCATTTATACGTTGTGCGCAGCATTACGTATAAATGTTTGTTGGACAAATTCATTTGGATTGTCTCACTACTTTAATATAATGGAAATTGTTTTTTGATGACCAAGGCGAAAGACGATTTCCTTAAATTTCTGTGGTTGATATTCACTAAGCAAACAGAAATATGTAAGTCTATCGACATGATTTACAGCGTCTAGTACGACTCATTATGCGCCTTCTTTTCACGATGGACAATATCAGACCCTCAACCCGTTAAGTTGCTTTTTTCACCTTATAGCTGTCGCACTAGCTATTGATCAGGCTGAAAGTTGTCGTCGCTGCCTGAGTGAGGGTATTTGATAACAATTCCTCATATTGCCTTGATGACAAAACGGGCATAAACAGGCCTGCCTCTCAGGTTCTGGTGGTTTTATCACTTGATAAACCCTTGGCAAGGTGCCTGTTAGCTTGAGTAATTGACGAACAAGGTTCACGCGAACCTGGCGAACACAATTCGCCAAAAAACCAAAATGGCGAATACGCATAAAGCCATCGGGTAAGACATGCATCAGGAAACGACGAAGAAATTCCACACCCTCCAGTTTCATGATCTTTTTCCGATTGTTATCGGCATAATCCTTCCAGTGAAAGTACACGAATTGCTCATCCACTTTTATGATCCTGGTGTTGCTGATGGCAATTCGATAAGTATATCGAGACAGATATTTCACCACGGTTTCAGGGTTCTTCAAATAGGGCTTGATGTAAATTGACCAGTGTTTTCTCATCACTTCATCAAGTATGCTGTTGACCTCATCATCTCGGGTGATACGAAACAGTTCGCCTTGCTGATAGGCACTTCTAAGCTGGCTAACCATTTTGCCGCGAAAAACTTTTTTCAGTGCATTGACGGGATACAGATAATCACTTTGTGTGGTTTCAATGGCATGATGTCCTTCTTTAATTGCCAGGCCAGGAATAAGACAATGGATATGGACATGGCGTTGTAAATTCTGTCCCCAGGTATGCAGTACACACGTCACGCCTAGCTGTCCTCGTAAACGTTTATGCGTACTGGAGAACAGCGAGAGTGTTTGCCAAAGGGCTTTAAAAAACAGGCCATATAATGTTTGTGGATGCAATTGACACCAGGCATTAAACTCGTGAGGCAAGGTAAAAACCAAATGGTAATAGCGAACAGGAAGCAATGCTTCCAGTTGTTTGTCTTCCCATTGCTCAGAGGCCTTTTGTTTACATCGTGGACAATGGCGATTGCCACAACTGTGATAAAGTCGTTGTTCATAACCACAGGCCGTGCACTGACTGTATTCACCGCCTAGATTTTCAGTCTGGCACTGACTAATACTTTGGCAAACACTGGCCTGTTCGGGAGTCAATCGATAGCGTTGGCGGTAAGTCGGCAAGAATTTCTGAATAACCTGGGCCATATCTGCTGTTGTGGATTCAAAATGCGTCACCTTGCACCTCCAGTTTTGTCCGCATAATATTTTCATCAGGGATAAAATCCGCTAACAAATCGGACGCCATGACTTGAGAGCTGGCCGGAATCCAATGGAGATATTTCTGGGTGATCCTGATATCACTATGGCCCAGAAATTGTTGTAATTGATGAATGGGAAGTCCATGTTCCAGTTGATGAGTGGCGTAGGCATGCCTCAGGCTGTGAATTCCTCCCGCTTTTTGAATACCGGCAGTAAGTTTGGCTTGGGTAAACATTTTTTGCACGCTGGTCACCCCCAGTGCTTTTTTCTGTTGCTGACAAGAACAAAATAAGTAGTAATTAGGCTGCCAGGCTTGCCAGTAAACCCTCAATAATGTCAACAGACTGGCTGACAGAGGAACGACACGATCTTTTCTGCCTTTGCCCTGAACCACTCTCAGCAACAAACGTTCTGAATCAATATCGTTCTGCGTTAAAGCGACTAACTCGCTTACCCTGAGACCGCAGCCATAACACAGACTCAATAATGTTAGATGTTTGAGCTGATGCGTTGCCTGCAAGATGGCATAGACTTCATTTTGAGTGAGTAATACGGGGATTTTTTGAGGGCGTTTCGGTAAGGGAATATCGAGAAAAAAATCTTCTTTTTCTAAAACATGGTGATAACAAAACTTGAGAGCCATCAATGTTTGGTGCACGGTGGAGGCTGACCATTTTCGTTTAGCCGCTGTTTCCATAAGCCAGGACTTCACTTCTTCAGAACTGATCTGTTCGGGTGAACGATGATAATAAGTGCTGAGGCTAGTCACCGCTTTAAGATAGATCTTGTGGGTTTTGGGTGCAAATTGTCTGAAGGTCATCAGATCAATCATTTTTTGACGTAAAGGTGTCATGTTGATTCTCCTTATTCAATTTAAAAAGGAGATTTCAGTATCAATCTAACGGATGCTTATTACGAGTAATTTAAGGGGGGAAGTGGTAATTAGAAAAAGCTAAAATAGCTGGGCAGGCGGGAAGCTACCGCGATAGCGGTTTTGTTCAACAAGTTATTATCTAGATCTGATTATCTTGCACTCTAGTGCCTGATTTTTGTCAAGAGATAATGCTTAAAGCTTATTACTCTAAACCGGATAACATGTATTT
>DAOWHF010000015.1:0-7825 GCA_030641565.1 Methylomarinum sp. | reverse complement strand
GAATCCAGATTCGGGTACTAGTAAAGCTCCTTGGCGTGTTTACAATATAGGTAATCAAAGTCCTGTCGAACTGATGAGTTATATTGAAACATTAGAAAAATATTTGGGCAAGACGGCTGAAAAAGAGTTATTGCCATTACAGCCAGGTGATGTGCCAGATACATATGCTGATGTAGAAGCATTAGTACAGGATGTGGGGTATAAACCCAGTACAACAATAGAACAGGGTATAGAGAAATTTGTTGCTTGGTATGACAGTTATTATAAGTAATAAATGTAGGGCAATGTTCTGATTTTGTAGAGCGGACTGAAGTTCGCTTACATTATCTATAATCAAAATGATGAAGTCCTAGGGTTAAAATATTGGCTAATAACTCAAACAAAGCACCACTTATTGCACATGTTATTTATAGACTGGGTACTGGTGGGCTTGAAAATGGATTGGTAAATTTAATTAACAATATGCCGCCTATGAAATATAGGCATATTATTGTTTGTTTAAAAGGAAGTACATCCTTTAGGAAGCGATTACAAAGACAAGATGTTGAAATAGTAGATTTAAAAAAACAAGAAGGGCAGGACTGGGGCTCTTTTGTCCGGTTCTATCAAATTCTAAAAGAATATCAAGTTGATATTGTTCACACTCGTAATTTAGGTACCATTGAATATCAAGTACCTGCTTTTTTAGCGGGTGTTAAATATAGAGTGCATGGCGAGCATGGGTGGGATGTCTTTGACCCTGAAGGCAATAACAAAAAATACCAATGGCTAAGGCGGTTGTTAAGTCTTTTGATTAAAGTGTTTATTCCATTATCTTTGCATTTGCAGAGCTATCTGACCGAAAAAGTTAAAATTCCTGCACATAAAATACATCGGATTTGTAATGGTGTTGATACTGAAAAATTCCACCCATATAAGGTCAAACAGCAGGTCGAAGATTGTCCATTACTATTTGATAAGGACAATATTTATATCGGAACAGTGGGAAGAATGCATGGGGTAAAAGACCAAATAACACTGGTTACTGCATTTATTTCTTTAATAGAATCGAATAGCGCATTGGCTGGCAAGGTTTATTTGCTTTTAATTGGTGATGGCCCACTTAGAGAGCAAGCGATAGAGTTGCTTAAAAAGTATCAATTAATACAGTATGCCTGGTTGTCAGGGGAGCGAACAGATATTGCCGAAATAATGCGTACACTGGATATTTTTGTATTACCGTCGCAAGCTGAAGGCATATCCAATACTATCTTAGAAGCAATGGCAACGGGCTTGCCTGTTGTTGCAACTAATGTTGGAGGAACGTCTGAATTAGTTGAAAACGGTGAGACTGGTTTATTAGTGCCTCACTCAAATCCTGAGGCAATGACTAAGGCCTTATATCAATTACTTACAGATAAAGATAAAAGACAGCAACTAGGTCTAAATGGATATAAAAGAGTGCTTGATAATTTCTCAATCCTCGCAATGGTGAATAAATATACTGATGTATATGACTCGTTAATTAAATAAAGGGAACAATAGCATGTGTGGCATTGTCGGTATATTTGATATAAAGGAAAAACGCGAAATTAATCGTGATTTACTGCATACAATGAATGAAAGTCAATTTCATCGAGGCCCAGATGAAGGTGGATTGCATCTAGAAGCCGGTTTGGGGTTGGGGCACAGACGTTTATCGATTATCGATTTATCCAGTGGCCAGCAACCTATGCACAGTGCCGATGGTAATGTGGTTTTAACCTATAACGGCGAAGTCTATAACTTCCCTGAATTACGTAAAGAACTAGAAGCATTAGGTTATATCTTTAAAACCCATTGTGATACCGAAGTGATTGTCTATGCCTGGCAGGCGTGGGGCGAAGACTGTGTGCTACGCCTGCGCGGTATGTTTGCCTTTGCAATCTGGGATAGAGATAAGCAAACATTATTCTTGGCGAGGGATAGACTGGGGATTAAACCCTTATTTTATTCTCAGCTAAAAAATGGTCAGTTCATTTTCTCATCAGAATTAAAAGCTTTAAAACATCACCCTGAATTATCCAAAGAGATTGAACCGACAGCCATAGAAGACTATTTTGGTTTTGGCTATATTCCTGACCCAAAAACGATTTATAAAGATGTTTATAAATTAGAACCAGGCTACTGTTTAAACATCAAGCGTGGAGCCAAATCTTACCAGCCAAGACAATATTGGGATGTCAGTTTTAATAATAGTTTAAAAGGGTCTGAAAAAGACTTGCAGGAAGAATTGATTGAACGGTTACGAGAAGCTGTAAAAATTCGAACGGTAGCAGATGTACCTTTAGGTGCATTTCTTTCTGGGGGTGTAGATTCCAGTGCAATTGTTGCCATGATGGCTGGCCTAACTAATGACTCGGTTAATACTTGCTCTATATCATTTGGTGATCCAAAGTTTAATGAATCACAATTTGCCGCAAAAGTGGCAGAACAATATTATACAGATCATAGAGTGGAGCAAGTTGACCCAGAAGACTTTAGTTTAATAAATAAGTTAGTAGGAATATATGATGAACCCTATGCGGATAGTTCAGCTTTGCCAACCTATAGAGTTTGTGAATTAGCTAAAAAACAGGCAACAGTTGTTTTATCTGGCGATGGTGGTGATGAAAACCTAGCGGGTTATAGACGTTATCGCTGGCATACTTACGAAGATCGTATGCGATCACTGCTTCCTGATGGTATCCGTATGCCACTGTTTGGGTTGGCTGGACAGATATACCCGAAAGCAGATTGGGCTCCGAAAATTTTTCGTGCCAAATCAACGCTGGAATCAATTGGTCGTAGTTCAGTCGAGGGTTATTTTCATAGTGTTTCGGTACAATCAAATGAGTTACGGTGCCGATTGTTTTCTGAGCAATTGAAAAGTGATTTGCAAGGTTACCAGGCTGTCGATGTATTTAAGCGCCATTTAGAAAAGGCACCGACTGATGATTCTATGTCGATGGTGCAATATCTGGACATAAAAACTTATTTACCGGGTGATATTCTGACTAAAGTGGACCGAGCCAGTATGGCACATGCTTTAGAAGTTAGGGTGCCACTGCTGGATCATCAATTAGTAGAATGGATGGCTGGTTTAAGTCCTGATGTAAAATTGAAAGGCCGGGAAGGTAAGTATATTTTTAAAAAATCACTAGAAAGTTATTTGCCGAATGATGTTTTATATCGTCCTAAAATGGGTTTTGCTGTGCCTTTGGCGAGTTGGTTTAAAGGACCTTTAAAAGCGCAAGTGAATGATGCCTTGTTGGGTGAAACAATGCAACAATGCGGTTTGTTTGATCAGGTGTTTTTAAAGAAAATGGTTAGTCAGCATCAAAATGGTCTGCGTGATTACAGTGCACCGATTTGGTCATTGTTAATGTTTGAACGCTTTTTAAGTAAAACGCTATAAAGCTATGGCGATATATGCTAATCTAGTTAAAAAATATGGGGCTGATTGGGCGGTATCTCGTGTTGGTTTGGTTTTGTCTGTTTTGTGGGGAATGGTCATGAAAGAAAATAACGAAATAAAAGAAGAGTTAAATGAGCCGGCTTTAAAGGTTGATAAAAAACGCCGATCTTTTGCAAAAGCAGGGATTTCTGCCCCCGTTATTATGACGCTGGCAAGCCGTCCGGTTTTTGGTGCTCAGTGTATGTCAAACATGATGTCAGGGAATTTGTCTCACCCTGATAGAGGGGAATGTGATTTTGGTAACAGTCCTGGAGGATTTAAAAACATAGATGGCAAGACCATTCTTGGCGATGACTTTACTACCGCTGGTGATCCGGTCGAGTCGACAGATACACTCAGCATCCCTGACGTTACTGTCGAATGGAAACAAGGTAGTACTACCTATACAGCAGTGGTAACTCTTGTGTTTACCATAAAAACAACGACTGTTCCCTATATGTGGGTAGGTGGTTTTTTTAAATATGGTGATTTAGTCACTACTGAAATCACGGAAACATCAATTACTGCTACATCAGGTGGTCCGCTACCTCCTGGTAATGGTCAAAGATATTATGTAACAGGGTATGATGGAGTTGAGCTTGATCCACGAACTGGTGAAGCATTTAATTATACTAATCCCCAGGAGACTGAATTTAAAGTTAACAATATTACTACTCTAGGTGACGGAACTGACTGCAAAGATTTTACAGGGGGCTCAACCTTTGGTGATGCTTTTGGGATTGTAGACACTAAAACTATGTTGCATTACTTGTGTGATGTGATCCACACAGAAGATAAATTTGTCTGTGCTATGTTAAATGCATACTATTATCGTACGCCGGCTCGTGCTTATAATTACATTTTAAAAGTTCAAGATGTTAAAGATTTATATGCTGACTACGTTGCTGGCACACCTCCCCCTTCAGGCATAGATTGGAATGATTTTCTTGATTCTACCTGGAATTATGTAACGCCATAATGATCTGATGGAAGTGGGGAGTGGTAAGTTCTCAATAAGGCCTGTTAGCATACGTCAATGGGGCGATGAGTATCTGATTTACAATGAATTAACTGCAGACACTCACCTTTTTGATTTATATAGTGGTGGATTAATTTCGGAGATGTCCGGAAAACAGCAGGTTTCTAAGCAGGAAATGATACAATTTTTGCTTAAAAATTATGATGGTTTCACTGCGCAGGAAATTGAGCAGTATGTAGAGGATATTTTAGTGAAGTTTCAGCAAATGGATTTATTGGAAACAGGATTGTAATTTCATTGGATATATCAACATTATCTGACAAACAGTTAAAAAAAAGTCTCAGTAAGGGGCTTGGTATTCGAGTTGGCGGTTTTAACATTTGTTTAACATCGTCCATTTTATCTGTAAGCACTCATATCCGATGTCTTTATGCTGCGTATAAGGTGTTAGACGCTGATGATTTTTATGATTTTCATATTGAATTGAATTCCCCTTCATTACTACGCCGGTATTTTAGACCGCAGGTGACTTTTTCATTTGATGGTTATACACCTTTTAAACCGCTACCTTATGAACAGGCAGCGGCAATGTTTGAATGGGGTTTAAATTGGTGTATCGCCAATCATTCCAATCAATTCCTGATTATGCATGCGGCAGTTGTGGAATTGAATGGCTATGCCTTTATTTTTCCTGGTGCACCTGGTAGCGGTAAAAGCACATTATGTGCAGCTTTAGTGTGTAATGGTTGGCGGCTACTTTCAGATGAAATGACGTTGATTTCAATAGAAGATGGACACATCTATCCAGTTCCCCGTCCTATCAGCCTTAAAAATCAATCGTTGGAAGTTATTGCTAATTATTCAATGGATGCCGTTTTTGGTGAGCTTGTCCATGATACCGCCAAAGGTTCAATTGCGCATATGCGATCGCCTGATAATTGTGTTTATTCTGCAGATCAGGCTGTAACGCCAGAAAAACTTATTTTTCCCAAATATAAACCAGGCTCCAAAACCGAGTTAACGCCGTTAAGTAAAGGCAATAGTGTTCTTAAGGCAGCAGAGCAGTGTTTTAATTACAGTGTTTTAGGTGCGCAGGGTTTTGAAAGTTTATGTGCATTGGTAAATGACAGTGATTGCTATGAATTTAGTTATAGTTGTCTTGATGAAGCCATGCAAATGTTCACGGAGCTGGCGCGTTGATAAAACCTTTGTTAGCGCAGGCTTTTATAAACCCTCAACGTTTACTGGATTTGCAGTTAAAACAGTGGGATCTACTGATCAGGCAGGCTCGCAGAGCCAATATGCTAGCGAAATTGGCTTTTCTTTTGGAAGATCATAATATCTTGCAATCAATTCCTGAGTTGCCTCAAAGGCATCTGTTATCAGCACAAATACATGCAAAGCGTTTTGCATCTTCGCTGGATTGGGAAATCAAATGCATTGCTCATGCTTTGCAGAATGAATCAGTAAAAATAATTTTATTAAAAGGTGCTGCATATTACGCGGCGAGAAATCTGGCAGCCAAAGGCCGCGTATTTTCTGATGTGGATATTTTAGTTCCGGAAGATAGCTTACTCAGTGTAGAACGGGCATTAGCTAAAGCAGGCTGGATGAATCTAAGTTTTGACTCATATGAGCAGAAATATTATCGAAAATGGATGCATGAAATACCGCCTTTAAGAAATTTGAAAAGACAAACATCTCTCGATGTACATCATAATATTCTTCCTAAAACTGCTGAGTTTTGTCCTGATCCAACATTATTATTGAACAATGTCATAGAGGTGGAAAATAACAATATTTGGGTTCTATCACCTGAAGATCGCGTATTACATAGTGCAACTCATTTGTTTCACGAAGGGGAGTTAGAGCATGGGTTCCGCGATATTTTAGATCTGGACTTTTTATTAAAGGAATTTTCTGAGAGTAGCAATTTCTGGCAACAATTGCTTCAACGCTCGGCTGATCTGAAGCAGCGACTTCCTTTATACTATGCATTACGATATTGCCGGAAAATATTTAATACGCCAATTCCTGAAGATATACAAAGAGAAGTAGATAAGTTTGGATCTAATGCATTTAAAAAAAAATCAATGGATTTTCTTTTTTTAAGAGCTCTCATGCCAGACCACCCTAGCTGTAATGACCGCTGGACAAGTTTGGCACGCAGTCTATTGTATATACGTTCACATTGGCTCAGAATGCCTTTAAACTTACTGATTCCGCATTTACTCAGAAAAAGTTTTATGCGCTTAACAGGGAAAACGCAACATTAAAAAATACGGATAAAATAATACATATTCTATTTGTTATTTTAGAAGGTTGTGCACTTATTGAAAAAGTAGAGTGGACTTTAGTCCACAGTAAAGTTGTTTAAGTTATTTTGTATGTGCTCCTAAAAATAAAAAGAATAAAATAAATGAAGATTCTTCACATCCTTGATCATTCAATTCCATTACATAGCGGCTATACTTTTCGAACTAGAGCTATTCTAGAGCAGCAACGTGCATTAGGCTGGCAAACCTTTCATGTTACCTCAGCAAAACACAAAGTTGCAGAACAAGCAGTTGAAGAGGTTGATGGACTAAGTTTTTACCGCTCTAAACAGCCAGCAGGTATCTTATCTAGCTTACCTATTCTAAATCAATGGGCGATAGTCAATAGCTTAACGGCACGTTTAGATGAAATTGTTCCAGAAATAAAACCTGATATTTTACATGCTCATTCGCCTGCACTTAATGGTTTGGCCGCCATAAAAGCAGGTAAAAAATATAATATCCCTGTTGTGTATGAATGCCGTGCTTTTTGGGAGGATGCCGCTGTAGATCATGGCACTACTAAAGAAGGTAGTTTGCGTTATTGGGTTACCAAAGCATTAGAAACTTATGTCTTTAAAAACACACAAGCTGTCACCTGTATTTGTGATGGCTTAAAACAAGATATTATCAAACGTGGCATTAATGAAAAAAAAATTACTATTATTCCAAATGCAGTTGACATAGAAAAATTTACTTTTGGGCGGAAAGCAGACCAAACACTTAAGCAAGAGTTGGGTTTAGAAGGTAAAATTGTACTTGGTTTTATCGGTTCTTTTTACGCCTATGAAGGGATTCCATTTATACTGGATGCATTCCCCGAAATTCTCAAACGACAATCAAATATAAGCTTATTATTAGTGGGGGGTGGGCCGCAAAAACAACTCATTAAAGATAAGGTTAAGCAGTTACATCTAGAGTCTAATGTTGTTTTTACGGGGCGTGTTCCGCACGATCAAGTTCAAGAATATTACAATCAGGTAGATATATTTGTTTATCCTCGACTGGCAATGCGCTTAACTGAATTGGTCACACCATTAAAACCATTGGAAGCCATGGCTCAAGGGCGGTTGGTAG
>DAOWHF010000341.1:0-10675 GCA_030641565.1 Methylomarinum sp. | reverse complement strand
TGAATAAATCCAGTAATACTTTACGTTCAGTAATGTCTTGATCATATGCGTATTTAAGAATAGTCGCTAAGGCAGCAGCTCCACAGCTGAAATCAGTGTGTTGAGGAATCAGATTTAGGTAACGCCTTTCGCGCATGCTGACGATTTTTTTATGAATCACGCCGCCACCAGGCATCATATTACCCAAAACTATATCGGCGGCAAAAGAGGTTTGTTGAGACAACAAACAAGCGGCAAACACCCCGATAAATAACCCTTGTTTAATGTTATTGTTCATAGAATTTGCCATTTAGTTCTGGAAGAAAACTCAGGCCATTACGACCTGAGTTTTCAGTTTCAGTTAAACAAACGCATTGACTAATCTTACTATGGAGTCACAGCAGAAATAGACAAGCTGTTTGCTTGCAAGTTGTTAGAGCCTGATGCAAGATTGACTCCGATATTGCCGGCATTTCCAGTCACAGCTCCGAGAGTTGATGTGTAGGTAGTATTTACTGCCCCTCTACCAAAAACATCACCTGCGGAGTCTACAATCTCAGTGTCGAGGTTTGTAGTTTCTTGCAATGTTGCAGAACTGGCTTCAGCTAAGCCGGAACTTCCGACTGAGATAGCCAGATTGTTTTTTTGCAGGTTGCTGACGCCGGCAGACACGTTGACACCTAAGTTACCAGTGTTGGCATCAATCACGCCGGTTGCGGCTGTAAGTTGCGCTCCGATTAACTTAGTTCGATTGTCCCATACACTTTGGTGGGTGTAGATTTCAGCGTCGGTTGATCCTAAAACAAACGCAAGATCACCAACTGGGCTATTGGCGGAGGAAATCGCAGCCGCATTGTCCTGTTGGTTGTTTACACCAGCGGTTACGTTGATGCCCACGTTGCCCGCATTACCGCTGATAGCGCCGGTAGTGGCGTTAAATACAGGATCAGTACTAGTCTGGCCGCTTTTAACGTTGTTATTGTAGTTCAATTGCTTATCATCCACCGTAGCCATTGAGCTTGAATCGACCAGGATTTTTCCAGCAATAGTTACGTCTCCTTTCTGATTATACGTTTTAGTAACGGTTATATCTTTCGTTAGTGAAACGTCGGTTTTATTTTTGGTTTTTATCGTACTGTCAGTGGGGTCCGTAACGTTGGTCTCTATAACTCCAGGAACTTCTTGAGCCCATACCGCTGAAGAGCCTAGCACCAAACTTACTGCTACAGCCAATGTTGATTTTTTGAATAAATTTTTCATAATATTAACTCCTAAGGTGTTAAAGTTTCGCATCTACCAAGACTCGTAGTGCGAAGTTATTGATCGAGCTATTGCCCGATCCCGCTGATTGATTAAGCTGGACTAGCCCTCGTGCACCACGAAATGCAGTATCCTCGACCGATATTGCTCGTTGTGCCCTAAGTAAGCCGCCATCAATCAGCGGTTGTTCACCAGAGAGTGTTTCCCGTAGCGCATTGTCTGCAAGAAACTCCCCATTGATGCCCAATTCTGTATCGGCTGTACCGTTAGTTACCGGAAGCACAGCCAGTGGTTTGAAATCACCGGTTATTGTTTGTTTTATACTAGTACCCGCCATCACCTGACTACCTTCACTGAAACCAAATGCATTAACCTGAGCATTTGCCAGGCCACTGGCCTGATTAACAGCAATCCAACCTACTGAGTTGTTAAAACTGTTGCCTATAATTTCTGCCTTTGCCTGGTTTGGCAGTATTAACTGATTATTTTCAACTGATTGCTGAATATCAAGATTTACCTTGGCAGCACCACCTAGAAGATTTAAAGCAAAACTTCCCTGGTTAACCTGAGTATTTTGTTCTCCAGAGGCTATATTGACAGTCACTACACCCTCATTTATAGTTTTGCTGGGATCAGTAACCTTGCCACTAATTGTTGACTGAGTAATAAACCCTGGAGGCAGTAGTAATTCGCCTGCGGTCACTGAATTGCAGAACAAGCTATTGACTAGCATAGTGGGCAATATAAATACTCTAGCTGATAACATAATTCCCTGCCTCTGCTTTATCTTGGGGATAAAATCCCGGTTACACCTTGAATTGATCTACCTATTGAAGAGGTAGCCCTTCGAACAGAACCGGTTGCAGATGCCACGCCGCCTAAATGAGAACTGATTCCTTGTGTTGACTGGATCATATTTGAATTAAATCCAGATGAACTGCTGGCTCCCGTCGAGATATTGCTGCTATTAACATCAAAATTAATATTTTGAGGTATGTTACTACTAATCCCTGCAAAATCTTCTTCACCTAGTTCACTCAGTTGATTGGGAGCTGCATTTGGTTTAACTGCATTTATTACTGCTTTATCTGGAGAAGTACTCACAAAAAGCGCTTTGCCAGGAACTATAGAGGGTCTGATAGCGGATCTTTGTGGTACATGACGCATCACCACAATCCCCCCCCCTTGTTCGCCCGCATTAGTAGGAAAGGATATACCTACACTTGCAACCAAGCCGACCAGAAGAACAATCTTTATTATTTCAAATAAAAACTCAAATACATTGTTGTTTATATTCATTATAATAACCTCACTCATTACCATACGATTGATTTTTTATTGCAGTTGTTATCTCAGGTAATTTCATAACATCCGGATAACCAATATACATAAAAAATACTCAAGTATTAATGTTGTAATTATTTTATAAAAATCAAATACACTTTTCTATTAGTGCGATTACCTAGGTAATAATACGGATAACTTTCATACCTACGAAATCTATAACCGCTCTTTAGTTAAGGAGCCTCTGATCAAGTCATGAACTCGTACCTTATACCCAGAATATCCAGCTTCTGCGTTAAAAACCTTCGCAATAGCCTGCTATTACGTAGCGATTTTTACTTTTAATCTGAATATTATGAGCATAATCTACTTCGTCCAGACTTAATCAGAGGCTCCTTAAAAATCTAAAATCGATATTAAATGATAAAGTTATTAAAAAATATACGTAGTAATACCTAAGCATTTATACCTAGGTAGTTAAGCTTATTTTAATAAACATATTGTTTTAGTAGACTTTAGTTTAAATTTTAATTTGAGGTTAATAGCATGACTACTAATAAGAAAACTGATTTAAAATCAATCGCGTTAGACAGCACTATGTCTGGAGAAGATTGTTATGAAATGATCGCAAAATGTGCCTATTACAAGGCTGAAAAAAGAGGTTTTGAGCCTGGTTACGAGGTATCTGACTGGTATGAGGCCGAGCAGGAAATTAACGAGACAATGTCTATAGAGCAAGCAGCATAAGCAATACAAAGCATTACTTATACAACTCCCAACTAGCTTTTAATCAAATAGGCGGCAGTGATATGAAACGAAATCAGTCCATCAATTTATCTAGCAGCAACATTGAAATTCATAAAAAAAGAATTGCTTACCATGAATCTGGACATGCTGTGGCTATCCTTATGAGCAACAAACTAAAGCAGCTCCCCCCTGTTCCCTTTCAAATCACCTTTAAAAACATCTCCCAAAACGCTAGCAATGAATCTTCGCATGGATATACAGCGTATGAAGATTACAGTGCTATCGTTAATGGAGGTAGACATATAAAAACCATACCGAAATCAGCAGATTGTTTAAGCTGTCATATAGGTCTTTACATAGAGCATAACTCAGAAAAAAATATTAAAGATTTTTTTACCGCTTTTGAAACTGATGTTATTAATCTTCTAATTGGCCCTATAGTAGAAGCAAAACACGTTGCCATGTCTGATGGTGAGGTTTTTAACCAAAATTTAATCAATCTGGATGCTTTGCACAACTATGGTGGATCATCTGACTTGGCATCAATCAATCAGTATTTAGCATGTTTTTCTAAGTGCAAAGACCAGCAAAACCAGCTTATATCTAAATTACTTACACAGTCCTTTGATTTTATAAATAACACTTCAAATTGGAAAAAAATAATTCAACTGGCTGATTATATTTATGAAGAAGACATAAAAACCATTGACTCCAAGCAAGTCAATTTGTTGTTAAATCGTTAAAGTGCTCGTTTATCCCCCTTAATCTGGCATTTAACCCCTTTTTATATTGATACTTTGTTAAATTTGGAGCATACAAAATGACGACTAAAAGAAAAAACACTTCATTTGAAACAAAAAAAGACAACCATGATTATTCCGATAATTACCCTAAAAGAAAAAGTGCTAATGGTGTTAATTACAAAACCCATAAAAGAGGTTTTACAGCAACGTATGACATTGAGGATTGGCTTGATTTAGAAAGAGAAGTACCCCATTAGAGAGTGATTTTATGACAATAACCATAAGGTCTAATCCATTTACTTAAGTCCTTATAAATTAATTGAAAAATCATTGGAGAATAATTATGAGCAGTAAAGAAAAAGAGTCTCTAAAAAGCGGCGAAATTATGTCTCGCCCATCATCAGGTAGTTTATTTTCATTTAATGAATTTGATGATTTTTTTGATGAATTTCTCACACACAGACGGCCTCACTTGTCAGATTGGGATTTCCCTACAGGGTTAGATAGAGGCTTTCCAAAAGTGGATATCCTTGATCGCGACAATGAAGTAGAAGTTCAAGCAGAATTGCCGGGCATCGACAAGAAAGATATAAATGTTTCAATAAATAATCAGTTACTTACAATATCCACTTCCACAAAAAAAGAAAAGGAAGAAAAAAAAGAAGGTGGCAAATATTTCCGTCGCGAGATATCGCGAGGAGAGTTTCAGCGCACACTTCCATTACCAGACGGTGTTGATAATGAGAATGTAAAAGCAACATTTAAAGACGGAATATTAAAAGTGATTATCCCAAAAACTGAAAAAAGCAAACGGAAAAGTATCGAAATCAAATAGCCCTGATAAGTAGAGTAAATTGACTGCCTAGGTTAAGGAGTCTCTGATCAAGCCATGAACTCGTACCTTATGCTCATAATACCCAGCTTCTGCGTTAAAAACCTTCGCAATAGCCTGCTATTACGTGCGATTTTTGCCTTAAATCTGAATATTATGAACATAATCTACTTCGTCCAGACTTAATCAGAGGCTCCTTAATAAGTGCATAAAAAGAGATGTTCCAACCATCTCGGGATGTTAGTGCTGTGATGTTTTTTACCAAGCGCCGTGATCAATCATAAAAATTGTTTAAATGTAAATTAATCAAATTGTTCTTAATCGACACAAACCAAGGAGCTAAACCATGAACAACCGTAATTTTATTACTTTGGGCATCGTGTTGGCTTTTGTGTTCGGAATACAATTTTATTTGATACTGCAATTGAATGACAAACTTAATCTGCTAAACCAGAAAGATAGCCAAGTCGCCAGACCGCAAGCGAAAACATTACCGCGGCATAAACAAATCAATCCCCTACCTGATTTGGATGACAATTTTTTTGATGATAAATCATGGCATCCCTATAAAGAAATGCAGCGTATGCAAAAAGAAATGGGCAGAGTTTTCGGGGATTCATTTTCGCGCTTTCATATGCAAACGCCTTTTGGCAGCTTCAGTAAAGCACCTGATGTTAATCTCCAGGAAAAATCAGATCGTTATATTGTAACTGTCAATGCACCTGGTGCAGATGAGTCCTCCCTGAAGGTAAAGTTGGAAGGCCAGCAATTACATATTTCCATCACAACAGAACATGCTGAAGATAAAACCGATGAAAATAATGGCCAATACAGATACCGTGAACGTTTTATGGGGGAGTTTCAACGGATATTAACATTACCTGGCCCTGCAAATGCTGCAAAAATGCAAACCGATTACCTCAACGGCGTGCTGACCATTACCATTCCAAAGAAATAATACCCATTTTATATTTAATTCGCCTCAACCTAACCTTCTCTCTGGTGGAGACATAAAGTGAGATCTTATTAAGATTAGTTTAACTTACGCTATTCAATTTACTCTAGCTAGAAGATCTACCCTAATTAATGAAAGGACTTGAGAAGGCGTATTTAATGAACTTAAAGCTACAAGACTATAAACACTTTTTAGCCATACTAGTCATTGGACTCATTTTAACTTTTAGCTATTATCAGATTGAGAATAGCCATCGCCACCAGCTTGAGACTGAAAAATTTAATCAACTTGTAAATGATCGGTTTATTGAGATTGAAAACAAATTAGAATATTCTTTTTCGGCATTAAAATCACTCAACGCTTTTTTTAAATCAAGGATATTTGTTAATCGGGATGAGTTCAAAGAATTCTCTGACATCCTATTACAGGAACGCCCTGAAATTCAGGCACTAGAGTGGATCCCTATTGTGCCGTTAGATGAACGTGAAAGCTACGAGGAACGTGCAATTAATGATGGATTCACTAACTTTAGTATCCTTGAATACGATGAAAACAATCAACTTATTTCAGCAAAGGTTCGTGCTGAATATTTCCCTGTGTACTATATTGAACCATTAGAAGGTAACAAAATAGCATTAGGATATGATTTAGGATCCAATGATGTCTGGTTTAACTCATTGAAACAAGCAACAGGCCAAAATGTCATTATCGTAATGCCACCCGTTACGCTAGAACCCGAAAAAGAGAATCAACAAGCTATATTTGCCTATTATCCTTTCTACAGAAAGCCAATTACTGTACACAATAATCAACAACAGACGCATGTCATTTATGGTTATGCCATGATGGTATTGAAAATGGATGATTTTTATCAGTATTTTATCTCCCCCTCATTTCATGATCCGAGTATAAAAATTGCTATCAAAGATAAGCTATCTGAGCAATGGCTAGCGAGTGAGCAAGAAGTAAAGAATGGGGACAGAAATTATCATTTCCAAGAATCACTGTTCAATGTTGGCGGCAGGCAGTGGCAATTATCTGCATCTGCTCCTTATAACTTTCACGAAAAACCCAGCAATATAGGTATAAACCTCACTCTGGTACTGGGCATCTTCAGCAGTCTGATATTGGCGGTATATATACATACGTTGAAACAAAAGAATCTTTTCACTGATAAGCAAGTCAAGATACATTCAAAGCAACTTGTAGAAAGTAAGGCCTGTTATAAAGCTGTTCTTGATACAGCAGTTGATGGCATCATTAGTATCAATGAATCAGGAATTATCAGTCATTTTAACCATGGTGCAGAAAATATTTTTGGTTACTGTGCAGAAGAAGTCATTGGCCAGAATGTTTCTATGCTAATGGTCGAAGAACTCGCTCTTAATCATGATAAGTATATTGCAAATTATTTAAACACAGGGATTAAGACGGCCGTTGGCAACAGTCGTGAAGTCTTGAGTCGACATAAAGATGGAAGGTTAATTCCAATTCATCTCACACTCTCTGATACGGGCTTAGAAGGTAAACTGCGTTTTACAGGCATTATTAGAGATTTATCAGGTATCAAGGTCACTGAGAAAAAATTACGTCAACAGCAGAATCATCTTGAACAAGTTGTGAAGAAACGTACGGTAGCTCTGGAGAAGGCAATTAACCGTCTCAAGATACTCAGTGAAATTGATCCGTTAACCCAGATAGCCAATCGTCGTGTCTATGAGCATCGTTTAACCGAAGAAATAACTGCTGCGAGAAGATCAAGGCAGCCACTGGCGCTAATGATGATTGATATTGATTATTTTAAGAAATACAATGATAACTATGGTCATAAAGCGGGGGATATAGCTTTGATGCGTGTAGCTGAGGCGATAACTGAAACACTTCCCAGAAAAACCGATCTTGTTGCGCGGATTGGCGGAGAGGAGTTTGTGGTCTTGATGCCCTCTACAAATTGTCAGGGTGCCTATATTGTAGCGGAACACATCAGGACAAACATCAAAGCATTGAAAATCAAGCATCAGTATTCTAATGCTGCCGACGTCGTTACTTTAAGTATTGGTTTGACCTCACTACAAGACAAAAACCTAAGAGATGTTGATTTGTTCAATCAAGCAGATATGGCTCTTTATGTAGCAAAAGACAAGGGTAGAAATCAGTGCGTAATCTATAAATCCAAAACGAAAGAAAGGATTAGTTGTTAAGCCCTGCACTCCAATTAGAACATTATTATGTTAGAGGTAAAGAATGTTGAGACAAGCTCTAACTCAATATTTTATCAATTGAATCTTGCTATTAACACCTTCAATAATACCATTAGCTATATGTGACTCAACAAAAATCAACTTGCTATAAATTCAGCACCCGTAACCGCGCGAAGTATATATCCAACAGTCGGTTGGTAAATATAAATAATTTTTGATGACCTCAGCTTATCAAAAAAATCAAACATATCTTTCATTGCTCAATACTTATCATTATTTAAAGCCTTTTAATATATCCAGTGGAAAAACGATGGTAGAGGATTTTTCACCGGCAATTTCAGTCAAGGTCTGTAAATATCTTAGCTGTATCGCTTCTGGTTGTTCTGACAATATTTTTGCCGCCTCCAACAATTTTACGGAAGCTTGCATTTCCCCTTCTGCATGAATTACTTTAGCGCGTCGGGTACGTTCAGCTTCAGCCTGCTTGGCAATCGCTCTGATCATGCTTTCATCCAGATCTACATGCTTTATTTCAACATTGGAGACTTTAATTCCCCAGGCGTCGGTTTGCTGATCCAGACTGGTTTGAATGTCGATATTCAGGCGATCACGTTCAGCCAGCATTTCATCCAGTTCATGCTGTCCCAGTACCGAGCGCAAAGTTGTTTGCGCCAGCTGACTGGTGGCATCATAAAAATTTTCCACTTGTATGATCGCCTTATCTGGTTCTATAACGCGAAAATAAACCACCGCATTAACTTTGACTGAAACATTATCACGTGAAATAACATCCTGAGTTGGCACGTCCATCACTATGGTACGTAAATCAACCCGTTCCATTTGTTGAATGATAGGGATAACAATAATTAACCCAGGTCCTTTTACTTGGTAAAAACGACCAAGCATAAATATAACACCACGCTCATATTCTCTAAGAATTCTGAACGCACTGATTAGCAGTACCACTAAAATACTGATGAAGATATAACCAAAATTTACAAACATCATTTGTGCTCCTGTTGTTTAATCGGCATAACCCGTAAGATCAGACCATCAATCGCTGTCACTCTTACTTTTTCACTCTTATGTAAAGACAGCTCACATGATGCTCGCCAGTTTTCACTATGAATACGAACCCTCCCGGTTCCACTAAAATCATCCAGTACGATGCCAAAACAGCCCAGCATTTCTTCTTTTCCACTAACAACAGGACTATGTCTTGATTTTAATAACAAGCCGATGGCAATAATAAAAAACACCGCACTGCTCAGGGCGAAACCGGCAACCAGTCCTAAATTTATCCCAAATCCCGGCACATCAGTATCCATAAATATCACAGAACCAATGACAAAAGCGACTACGCCTCCCAGCCCTAATATGCCAAAACTGGGTACAAAGGATTCCGCTGTCATCAGCGCTATCCCTAACAGGATAAGCGCCATTCCAGCATAATTGACGGGTAATAACTGCAAAGCGTATAAAGCCAGCAACAAACAAATTCCACCTACAGTACCGGGTACGATGCTACCTGGATTGGAGAATTCAAACACCAGTCCATAAATACCGATCATTAATAATATATAGGCAATACTGGGATTGGTGATCACAGCTAGAAATTGACTACGCCAGTCAGGCTTTATATTTTGTATTTCAATCTGCTCGGTATTTAGGATAAGTTCTTTACCAGAAACATTAATCTTCCTACCCTGTAGCTGCCGAAATAAATCTGTTACATCGGTTGCAACAATATCAATCACGTTCAGTTTTAAAGCTTCTTCAGCAGAAAGACTAGCTGCTTCACGTACTGCCTGTTCAGCCCATTCTTCGTTTCTGCCATGCATTTTTGCCAAACCCCGAATGTAAGCAGCTGCATCATTGACCATTTTGTGAGTCATTGGATCAGACAGTGGTTTGGATTTGGACTTTTCCTTATCAGTGCTATCTTTATCAGCACTGTCTTTATCATCGCCAAAGCCGCCAAAACCACCGATTTGCACCGGTGTTGCAGCTCCCAGATTGGTCGCTGGTGCCATTGCGGCAATATGACTAGCATAGAGAATATAAGTTCCTGCACTGGCAGCACGCGCGCCACCGGGTGCGACATAACTGATAACAGGAATGGGAGAGGCAATGATCTGTTTGATTATCTGGCGCATGGAACCATCCAGACCTCCAGGTGTATCCATGTTGATTAATACTGCCTTAGCCTTGCTATCTATCGCCTTTTGTAGATTACGTTCTATATAATCAGCAGTTGCAGGACCTATGACATCATTGATTTCAAGCTGTATCACAACCGATGATTTATTAACAGGCTGACTATCCTTTTGTCCAGAATGAACCGTTGTTACACCAGTCAGTAGCAGCAATAAAACAAATCGAATATTCCAATCAATCAACATAACGCTTTATCCACTTTTTAGGAGCGAGGTTTTAATAATATCCAAAAGTTTGGCGTAGGATTTTGGCTTTACAGAGGTGCTAGAAAAACAGGCGCATAGCTGGCTATGTAACTATTTGGCTAGTGCATCTGTTGAGCCAAAAAAACAACTCAATATTCGGATGTTATTGAATCCTCGCTCCTTAGTTTTGATATTTCCAGTGTACTCCTGAGAAAAGCCAACTGCAATGATTACTCATTCCGAAGATTTTCTATTAATCTAGAAGTTACTCT
>DAOWHF010000129.1:0-5490 GCA_030641565.1 Methylomarinum sp. | reverse complement strand
TCGCAACCAACTAGTCAAACCTCCTACGATATCAGGGTCTTGATGAGATAAAACGATGGCTTCAATATCTGCTGGCTTAACATGTTGCAACAATTCATTTAGCACATGAGGCATAACACCAAATCCACCTGGATCTAATAAAGTACCTTTACCATTATGGATGATTAGATACTGATTGGAGGGGATGCCATCCTCTTCTCCTGGCTCACTTTCATTTAACAGGATAAATCGATGTGAACCCCCATTATATAAAGATATATTGTTACGCATTTTTATTCCCATATATTTTGCAAGAAAAATAATAACACAGCAGAGATTTATGTGAACCATTGCCCGAGGTCAATTTTATTTAAACAGCTGTGGATTAATGTGCATAGAGCTGATGGCTGAGATAAGATAGAAAACGCAATGTTCTCTCAAATAATTATGGTGAGGTCAGACAGTATGAGCTATCAATATATTCGTTTTTTTGAAGAAATAGGAATTAATGATATTCCGCTGGTGGGCGGGAAAAATGCTTCACTGGGAGAGATGTATCAAAAATTGGGATCTCAGGGCGTTAAGGTACCGAACGGTTTCGCTATTACTGCTGAGGCTTATCGCTATATTCTGAAAAGCAGCAACAGTTGGGATGAATTACGAGCAACACTTAACGGTTTACAAGCAAATGATGTCGAAAACCTGACTCGTTGCGGAAAAAAAGCCAGAGAGATTGTCTACTCAGCCGCTTTTCCTGCTGATCTGGAAATGGAAATCAGTCAAGCCTACCAACAACTACAACTGCAGTATGGTTCTGACCTGAGTCTTGCGATACGCAGTTCGGCTACAGCAGAGGATTTACCAACTGCCAGTTTTGCAGGACAACAGGATACTTATCTTAATATTACTGGTGTCGCTAATTTGCTGGAATCCTGTCATCGCTGCTTTGCCAGCCTGTTTACTGATCGCGCGATTCATTACCGTATGGATCAGGGCTTTGATCACCTAAGCGTAGCACTATCTATTGGTGTAATGAAAATGGTGCGCTCCGATATTGCCAGTAGCGGGGTGATGTTTACACTGGATACCGAATCTGGCTTTAGAGATGTGGTGTTTATTACTGCAGCCTATGGATTGGGGGAAAATGTGGTGCAGGGCACGGTAGAGCCTGATGAGTTTTATGTGCATAAACCTACCTTTATACAAGGTCATCGCAGTGTATTGCGACGAGTGTTGGGTCTTAAAAAAATCAAAATGATTTATAACAACGGCACCACTCGTGAAGCCACCAAAAATGTGATTACCTCTGCTAAGGATCGGGACCGTTTTTGTTTAAGTGATAGCGATGTTCTGGACTTGGCTGACTATGCCATCAAAATTGAACAGCTTTACAGTGAAGTTGCCGGAAAGGATAGACCCATGGATATGGAATGGGCTAAGGATGGGTTGGATGGTGAGTTATATATTGTTCAGGCCAGACCGGAAACTGTGAGCTCACAAAAACAAGAGCTGTTGTTAGAAGAGCATCAGCTACAGGGCAGCGGTAAAGTTATCACGAAAGGACATGCGGTGGGAGGCAAAATTGCTAACGGCATAGCGCATGTAATTAATAGTCCACAAAAACTGTCTGAATTTCGTGCTGGCGAGGTGTTAGTTACCGATACCACCTCACCAGACTGGGAACCCATTATGAAAATTGCCTCCGCCATCGTCACTAATCGTGGCGGACGCACCTGTCATGCGGCAATTATCGCCCGAGAGCTTGGTATTCCAGCAGTTATAGGTTGTGATAACGCAACAACTGAAGTGGCTAATGGAGAACAAGTAACCGTCTGCTGTGCCGAGGGAGATACTGGCAAAGTCTATCAAGGCAATATTCCATTCCATATTGAGAAAACCAATCTGGCGGAATTAAAACGCCCCAAAACCAAGATAATGCTCAACTTGGGCAATCCTGATCTAGCATTCAAAACAAGTTTTCTGCCAAACGATGGTGTCGGGCTTGCGAGAATGGAGTTTATTATCAATGAATATATCAAGGTACACCCAATGGCCTTGTTACATGTCGATCAGGTACAAGATAGCAAGCAAAAGCGAGAAATTAAACGCTTACTGCTAGGCTATGACAATCCAGCCGATTATTTTGTACGTCGTTTATCTGAAGGCGTAGGCACGATTGCCGCAGCCTTTTACCCAAAACCCGTTATCGTTCGCATGTCTGACTTTAAAAGCAATGAGTATGCATCGCTACTTGGTGGTACTGCTTTTGAAGCTAAAGAAGAAAACCCGATGATTGGCTTTCGTGGGGCTGCCCGTTATACTCATCCAGCTTATCAGGAAGGCTTTGAGCTGGAATGCGCCGCCATTAAACGTGTGCGTGACGACATGGGGTTAACAAATGTGATCCTGATGATTCCATTCTGTCGCAGAGTTGAGGAAGGAAAAAGAGTACTGGCAAAAATGGCCGAATTAGGTTTAAAACAGGGCGAAAATGGCTTAAAGGTCTATGTCATGTGTGAAATCCCAAATAATGTCATTCAAGTTGATGCGTTTGCCAAATTATTTGATGGTTTTTCCATAGGATCAAACGATTTAACTCAATTAATGCTGGGCGTAGACAGGGATTCTGAAATTATTGCCTTTGATTTTGATGAGCGTGATCCAGGGGTTAAAGAAGTGATCCGTATGGCCGTTGAAGGAGCAAAACGTAATGACCGTTACTCGGGAATATGCGGACAAGCACCTTCTGATTATCCTGAAATGGCTGAATTTCTGGTAGGACTGGGGATAGGCTCGATGAGTCTAAATCCAGATACCATCATTAAAACCACCCTGCACGTGCTGGAGGTGGAAAAACGTTTACAGCAAGCTGGCTCACAAAAGTAGGCAAACAGTCTTAACATTGAAATAAATCTTCCTCTTTACTTGATTAAAGTCCGTCCTACAATTATCCGCTTAGGAACGCGCACAGAATAGGTTTGGCACTGGCGCAGAATTTTTATTCGTATTCAACTAACACATGGATGTGTGTAGATAGAACAATGCAGGAGCAATTGTCGAGACGTAGTAACAGGCGCGAAGCACATGGTTTTGTTTGAATATTAGGATTACTCATTCTTATAGGGCACTTTAGCCGTAGGGACAACTCTTGATGCTGGCACACAATGTACATCTTGATCATCAAAAAATATATCTGCCCTAAATGCCGCTAGCACCTCGTGTTTACTAACGCCGCCCATAAAGTGCACTTCATCAATCATTACATTCCATTCTGCCAAAGTACGTATAACGCGTTCATGAGCCGGGCTATTTCTAGCCGTAATTAAAGCTGTTCTTATAGGGCAGGGTTTATCTTTATTATTAAATTCTGACTGAACCTTTGATACTGACTTTAATAACGAGGCAAATGGCCCCTCAGGTATAGGTTTATTAGCATTTTCCCTCTCATGTTTTATAAATTCTTCTAGCCCCTTTTCTTTATATATTTTCTCTGACTCATCAGAAAAAATAACCGCATCACCATCAAAAGCAATTTTAATTAACTGCTTATCAATTTTCGTTTCGGGTGTATATTTTCCAAACTTATATATTCTTGCCGCTGCAAACCCAGCATCGATTGCCTCCTGAACATCATGCTCATTAGCAGAAAGAAAAAGATCAACTTTATATGGCGACAAATATCTTGATATGGTCTCGCCTCCCGTCCATGCAGAGCGAGTAATATCAAGATTATAGTGCTCAATAGATTGGGTAATTCTTAGACTGGTTACTGCATTATTTCTGGATAGGATAATGACTTCTACCAACTTTTCTTTCATACCTGTATTTAATGCCAATATATTTTTAACTAGCCTAAAAGCGGTTCCAGGACGGAGGACATTATCCACATTATCAAGCTCATGTTTAATATAAGGTTTTACTCCCTCTTTTTCATAGATTTCATTATCCTTTTCCAAATCAAATAATGCTCTAGTGGAAATACCGACTACCAGAACTTTAGATAAGTCGTACGACATATTTTCTCCTTAGCACCCACTTATATGAAATGTATCATATGTAATATCGCCATCAGTAAATATACACTTATAAGCCCTACCACTCCAATAATCAAACCGGCTTTCGCCATGTGCCTGGTTTCAATGACACCGCTGGCATAAGCCATGGCATTGGGCGGTGTGCTGACTGGAAGAGACATGGCAAGAGAGCATGAAAATGTGATGACAAGAATGATTAGTCGCGTACCGCCCAATGCTTGCAGGCTTTCTAAGTTTGCACCCAATGCTGCCATAAGGGGCAAAAGCAGGTTGGCAGTTGCTGTATTGGACATAAGTGTAGCCATGCCCAGGGTTAGAAGCGTTGCAAGAAAGATAATCAGTAATGGTGAAAACATGGAAAAAGGAATGCTGCTGATTATGTGATTAGTAAGTCCGGTTTTTTCCAGCCCCGTGCCTAGTGCAATACCTCCAGCAACCAGCCAGAGTACCCCCCAGTTTATTTTATTTAAATCTTTGGCATTAATAATACCTGTTGTGGTAAAGACCGCAATCGGAATCATGGCGACTACATAGGCATTCATGCCATGCAACCGGTCGGTAATCCACAGCAGTATAGTCATGACAAAGGTGAAGTAGACAAGCAGCGCTTTTCGATTCATTAGGAACCGACCCTGTATGTTCAAATCAATCTCTTTTGTTTCCACTGGATAGAGCCACTTAAGAAGAAGCCAGGTAAAAGTAAGCATGACAGCAACGTAGGGAACCCCGAATGACATCCATGTACCGAAACTGATAGCAGATTCCTCTGTAAGGTATTTAAGTGCAACTGCATTGGGTGGCGTACCAATGGGTGTGCCCATGCCGCCAATATTGGCAGCAAAAGGAATGGCCAGCGCAAAGGCGATTCGACCTTTGTCATTTTTGGGAAATAAGGCTAATAGTGGTGTTACGATGGCCAGCATCATGGCTGTGGTGGCTGTATTGCTCATAAACATAGAGAACAGAGCCGTGACAATCATCAGTCCGAGCATAATGTTTTGGGGGCGACGACCGAACGGCTTTGTCAGCACTCGCGCAAGGTTAATATCCAGACGGTATTTGGCACCTGCCATAGCAAGAAAGAACCCGCCGAGAAAAAGCATGATAATCGGTGATGCAAATACACCGAGTACTTCTTGATATTTGAGCATAACGCCGAATGACGTAGTGTCTTCAGCAGAGGGCATGAACAGCACAAAGCCATTGTCTGATATCAACACCAATTCAAATAATACAATAAGAACAGAAGTGGCAAACACCGGGATGGGTTCAAGTATCCAGCAAAGACAGGCCATTAAAAAAATAGCGGTCATGCGGTGTTCTACGACCGAGAATCCTTCAATGGGAATAAATCGAGAAGGTAATAACAGGATAGCAAGAGGAACAACAATACAGATGATTTTTTTAATATCCCAAGGCATGGCGTTTACTCTTTATGATTTTTGTAAAGAGCGCAAAGGCTGGGGCTTATATTTAT
>DAOWHF010000257.1:0-11013 GCA_030641565.1 Methylomarinum sp. | reverse complement strand
TTTTCTGCTATTTTATCGATTTTACAGCCACAAGCATATTGATTGATATAAGCTTTACTACCTGATAATCCACCATGTTTTGCAATACAGTTAAAGACATATTCAACGCGGTCACGAGTTGGGTAGTCATTAATTGTAACCACCTCATTATTTTGTTGTGGTGCAGTAGCACAACCAGTAATTAAGGTGAATAAACCGATTGATAATATTAATTTTTTATTCATTTTGTTGATTGTTTTCATAAAACAGGGAGTAAATACAGATGTTAAAAATTAAAGCGGTAGTATACCTATTTTTGAAATAGCTTATTTTCCTAAATTAGTCTTCAGCTGCAAAGTCGACAATTTGTTTTAGGGTTTTGTTCATTGTTTCGGAGAATTGATTGAGTTTGAGGTTATTTGTATCAGTAGGAAGCAAATGTGTCTTGATAATGATTCTGCCATCAAATTCATAGGTTACAATATTGCAAGGCATATAGCTTACTGCATGCGGCGACATCAGTAATAAGGTCTTGGCGTGTGTTAAATTACAAAATTGTAGGGTGTCGTAATTAGGAAAGTTTTTTGTGCCTCGGTCACGTATTACTTTGCCAACTCTACTATGTCCTGTGATGCGAAAATTATGTTCAGCAATCGCAATTTCCAGTTCGGCCAATACATCGTCATAAGGTTTTTGAGTTTCGGCTTGGTAATAATGAATTATTTCACTATTAGGTTGGGATGCACAGCTTACAATAACAAGCAGACTTGCGAAAATGAAAGATCTAATCAACATAGGTAAAGCTTAGCATTATGAGTGAGCAAAAAAAAGTAACAGGTGTCGTGTTAGCTGGTGGATTAGCTAGACGAATGAACAAACAAGATAAAGGCTTGATGCTCTATCATAACAGACCGATGGTGAGCTATGCCGTTGAGGCAATATCAGAAGTCACAGATACTGTATTTATTAACGCTAATCGTAATAAAGATCAGTACATGCAATTCGGTTGTGAAGTGATTAGCGATCAGACCGATAGTTTTAATGGCCCTTTAGCCGGTATCTTCTCGGCAATGAGCCATGCTAAAACTGATAAGTTACTTATTATGCCTTGTGATTCGCCGTTAATTAAAGCGACGCACTTACAAAAGCTATTACAGGCATTAACAGATGATGTGGATATTGCTGTGGCTTTTGATGGTGAGCGCTTACATCCGGTTTTTTTAGCTTTAAAAACCAGCTTAAAAAACAGTTTAAAGGCTTATTTACAAGCAGGTGATAGAAAAATTGATTTATGGCTACAACAACACCGTTTAGTGAAGGTTGATTTTAGAGATAATTCCGAGGTGTTTTTAAATATCAATACCTTGTCTGAATTAGATGCACTGGAGAAAAGCAAGGATGAGTAACATCAAGAAACCTGAAATGAGTAATGCAGGATTAGGCTTCTCTAAACCCGCCATTGCAGTGGATGAGTTAGGCAATAGCCGAGAAATTCAACTGGTAGGAGAGCGCGCGTTAACCATTTATGTTGATAAACAAGAAATCGTCACCTTAATGACCATGGGCACACATCCTGAGTTATTGACTTTAGGTTACTTAAAAAACCAGGGTTTTTTTGAATCGATTGATGAAATCAAAGTCGTTCAGGTTGATTGGGAAACAGAAGCCGTTGCCGTGGTGACACAGCAAGAAAATTCAGATTTCTCTAAGCAAATGCAGCAACGTACCGTAACGACTGGCTGTGGGCAAGGCACGGTTTTTGGGCGTTTAATGGATAAGTTAAAGGATATTAAAGTACCAAAGTTACTCGTTAAGCAGACCACGCTTTATGCTTTATTGGATTCTCTGAGAGAGCATAATGAAGTGTATAAAAAAGCGGGAGCAGTGCATGGTTGTGCTTTATGTACAGGCAGTAAAATTGATTTTTTTGTAGAAGATGTCGGTAGGCATAATGCAGTAGATGCAATAGCCGGTTATATGTGGCTGAATGAGTTAAGTGGTGAAAATACCACTTTTTATACCACTGGAAGATTAACCTCAGAAATGGTGATAAAAGTGGCACAAATGGGGATTCCCGTTTTGTTATCACGTTCTGGTGCCACCCAAATGGGGCTGGATATGGCAAAGCAAGCAGGTGTTACTTTAATATCACGCTCACGGGGTAAGCATTTTATGGTGTTAAATGGTGCTGAGAATGTTCAATTTGATGCCAACCTGAGTATAGGTTAAGACTGAGTATTTTTCTCAAGTGTATTAAGCTGGGTCATCAGTGTATTAAACTGATACTTGAAATCTTGTAACAAGCTTTCTTCAATATCCCTTCTTTTTGTCATATCCTCAAGTAAAATAGCTGTTTCAGCAAGTTCTGAAATAGCTAAACCCGTACAAACTCCTTTTAAATCGTGTAGTAAGCTCTCAGCGGAAGACCATTGTTGTTGTGTTAATAACGCCTCTAGCTGAAGATCTTTCTTTTGGTATTTGTTATAAAAAAGTAACAGCAGTTTTTTATAATTTTCCGCATTATTGTGTAATCTTGATAAGCCTGTTTTAACATCAATGCTGGGTAATGAAACATCAAATAATAGGGTGTCTGCATCCTTCTGTATGGATTGATTGTTATTATTTGTTGTTTGTAATAATGATCTGAATTTATCAATATCTATGGGTTTGACCATTACCTCATTCATTCCTGCTTGTATGCAGCGGTTTTTGTCTTTTTCTGCTGCAAAAGCCGTTACACCAATAATTTGAAGTTCCGTTAACTGTAGTTTTTGGCGTATGATTTGTGTTGCTTGATAACCATCCATTTCAGGCATTTGTATATCCATCAAAACTAAATCGACTTTTTGTTGCTGTAATATTTTAATTGCCTGTAGACCATTTTCTGCTACCAGTAACTGCTCAGCTTCCCCTTTTAATATTTCGGTCATTAGGATTCTATTGATTTCATTGTCATCAACCATCAGGATGGTTGATAATTTTTTATTAGGGTTTTCTATTTTCAGTGATGATGAGGGGCTGGGTTTATCGCTTTTCATGTTAGACAACAGATCTTGATAAAGCTGTACAGGATCAAAAATAGGTAGTTTTATAAAGCTGACTGGGTATTCTTGTTTAGCAAAGGTGTTAATAGCTTGCTCACCTAGAATTGAATCAAGAATAGAAATACTCATCATAGAGGAATGATGATTGTGTTGTATTTGACGAATTAAAGAAAAGCAGTCTATATCAGGCAAGTGTCTGCGAATTAAAACATGGTCAAATGACTTCTGTGACAATAGTTTTAACCCTTGATCTGCATTGTCTACAGAATCTATGTGACAGCCTATGCTTTTTAACAGGGCAGTTAAATGTGCTTTATTTTGTTGGTGTGGTTCAATAAGCATAATGCTCAGTGGATGACTGAATGTTGGCTGTGTATCATTTACTGTAATAGAAGGCGCAACCTGCAAGGGGAGTGAGAAAGAGAATTGACTGCCTAGGTTTAATTGGCTTTCTGCATGTAAAGTGCCCCCCATTAAGGAAACCAGTTCTTTACAGATACTTAGCCCTAAACCTGTACCACCATATTTTCGAGTAATTGAGGGATCAGCCTGAGTAAAAACATCAAATATTTTACTTAATGTCTCAGCATCCATACCTATACCACTATCGTTGACACTAAAATTGATGATTGCAATATTCAGATTGTCAGGTTTAGCTGAAACTATATCAACCCTAACAATTCCTTTTTCCGTGAATTTGATGGCGTTAGCAACTAAATTGATGAGTATCTGCTTTAACCTTAGAGCATCAACTAATACCGTGCGTGGTACGGAAGGGCCAATATTAATGAGTAACTCAAGTTCTTTCTCTGCTGATTTTTGCATCATCATTTGACTGACCTCATCCAAAATCGAATACAGATCGCATGGCTCCCATAGCAGATCTATCTTGTTGGCATCGATTCTAGAAAAATCTAGCAAGTTATTTATTAATGATAGTAATAAGTCGGCCGATTCAGTCACATAGCCCAATTGATATTGTTGCTGTGGATTGTTGGTATTTTCGAGTGCTAATTTGGTAAAGCCGATGATTGAGTTCATTGGAGTACGAATTTCATGACTTATGTTAGCTAAAAATGCTGATTTTGCTTTTGATGATTCTTCAGCGGCATTTTTTGCCAGCTCTAATTCGCAGGTGCGTTTGATAACCTCATCTTGTAATTTAACACTGTATTGCCTTAATTCTTCCTGAGCTATATCTCTTGCAGAAATCGCATTGCTAATTTGACTTAATAGGTTATTAAAAGCCAACTTTAATTGATCTATCTCGGTATAACTACGATTTTCAATTCTTAGGTCATAGTTCTGTCCTCGTGTAACGTGACTAACAAAATCCGAAAATGATTGAATAGGACTGGAAATTTGTTTTTGTAATAAATACGATAATATTAAGGCGGCTAAAAAGCCGATCGTAATAACGATAAATACCACTAACACCGAGTTTTTTAGTAACTGCCAATAGCGAGAAAAATCTGCATATAAAAGAATGTAACCAATTTGATTGCCTTGTGAATCAATTGACTTTGTGTAGACAGTATAAAAGTTGGTTTCTTGATAAAGTTCTTTTGTACTATCAAATTCATTAATAACAGAAAAATTGGGTTTCCATGTAACATTATGACGCTGATATTGTGCTAGGATTTGTTTTTTATTGTTTAGCAATATAGCCGAGATAATCTGCGTGTCATAGTGCAATGATGAAAGCAGGATATTTGCTTCTTCAATATCTTCAAAGACAATAATGGCTTTTGCATTTTCTGCGATGACATTCCCTTGTATACTAAGGTTTTCACGAATATCTTGTTTGATTTGCAGGCTTTGGAAAAAGATAAAAAGAGAGCCGGCAATCAATAGAGAAATTGAACTAGTCAAGACCAGAATAAAGAACAACCGAGCTTTAATCGACTTTTTTGACGTATTCATGGTTGTTCCGCCAGCTTGAGTAGTTGAGCTCTTAAATTTAGATTAGCTAATTGTGCTGCATCTTGGTTGATAGCAAATCGAATTCTATTGTCTTTCTTAAAAAGATAAATCATGCCATCTTGATGTAGAAATACGTCTGATTCACCTACGGTTAATATAGGGCGATTTTGTACGGCATTCAGAAAATGCTCTGTTAGCGCAGAAGTTTGTGGGATATAAAGCAAATGACATATAGAGAGATCATCTTTGGGTTTTACTTTAGTTACAGTGATAGCTTGTTGATTTCGCTGCCTACCTTTTAATACATCTTTTAATATTTGGGTGATCTTTTCATCACCAGCAATACAAAAAACCATATCAACAGATTTAAGGCTAGTCTCTGGCCATTCAGCAAATAACGAGAACCTAAATAGATACGCTGCTTTAATTGTTAATTCGCGCTGATCCAAAGCATAGCTCGGCTGCAGTATCATGGATAAAACCATCACTGTTTTAGCTAAAAAACACAGAACTTGCTTAGTATGCATTCGTAGGTATGATACTGGCTCGGTTAGTATTGATAAGATAATTTAAGCATTGCTTCTCTTGTTCTACCGGGTAAAGCTGGGTGGCCGCCATGGTAGGGCTGAACGTACTCACTTTTTTCGTTAAACAGATCGTATACACCCAATCCCACATCAAAACCCTTTATAAACAGGTTTTTCTGGCGTAGGTAAATGTTGTAAACCCAGGTTGGTGCATGGTGAGTTAAGGTGTCACCATTGTAACCATACTTGTCACTGGCAAAAATTAATGTTTGATTCAATGATAATGTAGATGTGATGTTGTTATGGGCATTTAAGGTTACCTTATGACTAGGAAAGCCAACATTTAATTTTTTATGTATTTGTCCTTCAGCTGTCTGTATTTGATACTTCTCAGCTGTATTCTTGATTGATTGATAATATGAGTAATTTAAGTCTAGGTAACCCCATGAATCGCCTTTGTAGCGTAACCCTGTTTCAATCCCTTGGGTATCCTGACCTTTGGCGTTAATAAAAAAATCAATATTATCCTGGTCTACTGTATAAAGAATAATATCATCACTTTGAATGTGAAATAAGTTGACTGTCCAGTCTAAATATTCAGTAGGGTGAAAGCCTAGCTCTATTTCAGTTGTACGTGTATGTTCTGGATCCACCTGGGATATTTCTTCAGTTGTTTTTGGGTTTTCATTGTATTCAGCATTTTTCTGATAATTGCCGCCGGTGGGAATGCGAAAGGCATGGCTATAGAGTGCTTTAAAATGAAATATCCCATAATCTTTAGTTATGGCAATACGAGGCGCGAAATTTGTACCATATTCATTATAAGCATCAAAACGCACTCCCGCTAGAATATTAAACCAGGGTAGGCTATAACTCCCTTCTGTATATATAGTATAACTACTAAAAGTTGGAAGTGGTTGTTTGAGGTCAGCTTTTTGTAGATCAAATTTATCAAGAGAAATGCTACTGCCTAAAACCAGATAATTGCCGGCCTCAGAAGCAAAGGTGCCTTTCGCGTTTAATTTATAATAATCTACATAAACACGTTCTCGTAATAAAGGCGCTCTATCATCAAGATATTTTCGTGTTCGTTCCCACGGGTTTTGCCTGGAAAAATAACCATTGATGTCTAATTTAATTGCTGGGCTGAAAGCATGTTGAAAATTAATATTGGCTGCATAAGTTTGAAATTTATTGGTTAAATAGCGGCCAGGTTTGCTCATTGTTTTGCCAAATCCATCCCTGCTGTCAACGCTGTAGTCATCAAGTAGTAAGCGTACATCCAAGTTTTTATATTTAGCATCAAAATTAAGCGTTAGGGCATCTAGTTCATTATTATCTGACATATCAAAACTATTGCCTGCGGCATCGTGATAAGTCTGGTCGCTACGATGTGCTATGCCTCGTTTTCCTGAAAAACTCAGTTCCAGATCCTGCCATTTTTTACCGGCTACCCATTCGACGTTTTTCCTTGCTTCACCATCTTGAAAGTGCCCATAATTAGCACTTACTATTACACCATCAATTTGTTCGGCAGTCTTACTGATAATATTGATAACGCCCATCTCAGCAAAATTACCATGGACTATAGAGCCAGGGCCTCGAATGATTTCTATTCTATCGATTTGTTCAATGGGGAAATGGTTTCCGAACTGGGTAGTACCAAAACGATGTTCGTTTAGATTAATACCATCCATAAATACCGCAACTTTGCCTTCATGAGCCTGTATGCCACGGATACCCAAGCCAACGACATTAGATATATCAACCCCAAAATTAAAGCCAGGTACTAATTGTAAAACATCAATTAAATCCCGTGCGCCCATGTTGAGAATTTCTTCACTTGTTATTACAGAGACTATGCCTGCCGCTTGTTTTGTACATGTGGCTTTTTGATTGGCTGATACAAAAACGGGGATACTGGAAAGCTGGGTTAAATCTAGGTCAACAATATTGTTTGTAGATAAATGATCACAAGATTGGAGTTCATTGGCATGGGTGCTGAAAACACTAAAAATTAAAAGCGAATTTAGCAAGTGTTGAAAGAATCTAAAATGCATCTTAAAGAAACTGAGAAATTTTATGAAAAAAAAGCGTATTAAGTGATAATACCTTATTTTTATTATGGATGGTAAATGCTTGATATTCCATAAAATTTAATGACTTATTGGCTGGATAATTAAATAACAAAATCATATTATAACGCTTGATGATATGATTTTATTAATTCTTTATCGTAACTTTGTTATATCAACGAATTTATTCTCAGCGGTTAATTCCATTTCAAAGTAGCCTCTAATACCATCTTTAGTTAGAAAAGATTGGATATTTCTGGCTGGAAAAGAAATCCTTCGACCATCGTCAGCAATGACAGAAATGTTTTTAGCAACACCTTGATAGACTTTAAGGAATTGGTCGTATGGGAGTTGTAATGTAAAGCGAATGAGCTGATGTTGACTCATAATCTGATGTTTAAGCCGTTGGGGGGAAGAGGTCTGTCCTCGGTCGATTGTTTATTATACTCCGCGCGGTTAAGTTTTCGGCTTTTATCTTGAGTTGATTTTTGTTGAGAGCAAGGCGCTGAAATAGGCGCATAGCAAGCTACGCAACTATTTCAGCAACGCAGCTATCAGCAAAAACCAGCCAATAGAAAAGCGAAAACTTGGCCGCGCGGAGTATATATCGTGCCGAGGACGCACGCCCATAGGTAATTTATTAACGCTTGTTTTGCAAGGCTGCAATACGTTCTTCTAAAGGCGGATGGCTCATAAATAATTTTTGTACGCCACCACCATTAATACCAAATGCGGCTAATTGCCCAGGTAGGTCTTCTGGATTATGCTGACGTTGTAATGCACGTAAAGCGCTGATCATTTTTTCATTGCCTGCTAAACGTGCACCGCCGGCATCAGCATGAAATTCTCTATAACGCGAGAACCACATTACTAACATAGATGCTAAGAATGATAAGGCCACTTGCGCAATCATTTGAGTAATGTAATAGCCCATACCATGACCTTCTTCATTTTTTAGAATGACCCGGTCAACAAAATGCCCAATAATTGAAGCAAAGAAGTAAACAAAGGTATTAACAACGCCTTGCATCAGCGCCATAGTGATCATGTCGCCATTAGCTACATGGCTTATTTCATGTCCTACAACAGCTTCAACCTCATCTTGATTCATGTTATGCAATAAGCCTGTGCTTACTGCTACCAAAGCACTATTTCTACTCATTCCTGTGGCAAATGCATTAGGTTCAGGCGTTTGAAAAATACCGACTTCAGGCATATCTATACCAGCTTCTTTAGCTTGCTTAGCAACCACTGACATTAACCACTGTTCCGTTTGGTTTTGCGGGCTTTCAATCACATGAACGCCCATTGCTCTTTTGGCAGACCATTTAGAGATAGCTAAAGAAATAAAAGAGCCTGTCATACCAATCACGGCAGACATCACTAAAAGTGCATTAAGATTAAGATCAACACCATTGGCTTGTAGCGTGCTACCAATACCAAATATGCTAAACACAATACTGATAACGATCAGTATTGCTACGTTAGTTGCTAAAAAAAGTAAAATTCGCATCATATGAGACACCTATAAAGTCAATTGTAAGATTTAATTTGAATATGGGGGAGAAAGTCTTAAATTCAATAGACTGGACTGTTAAGATAACTAAAAGTTTAACCGATAGGGGGCTGAAATGAATTTTCTAAAAATGGTGGCTGTATTTTTACTGACTGCCAATTGCAGTTTTGCCGAGCAAGATAAATATAATGATATTTTAAAAAAACTACAGATGCCTGTTGGTTTTTCGATTTCCATTTATGCGAGTAATGTGCCTAACGCACGTACACTGGCGTTAAGTGATAGTGGAGTGGTTTATGTGGGTACACGACAACAAGGTGATGTTTATGCGGTTAAAGACAGTAATAATGATGGTGTGGCAGATAAACGATATGTCATAGCAAAAGATCTGTATATGCCAAATGGCGTTGCCTTTAAGGATGGGCACTTATACGTTGCAGAGGCTAATAAGATTATTCGCTTTAACAACATAGATAATCATTTGGCAAATCCTGAGAAAGCAGAGGTTATTTACGATGATTTGCCATCAGATAAACATCATGGTTGGAAATATTTACGCTTTGGTAAGGATGGCAAGTTATATACTGCCGTTGGTGCACCTTGCAATATTTGTTTGCCTGAAAAACAGATCTATTCTTCTTTAGTTAGATTAAATACTGATGGCAGCGATTTTGAAATTTTGGCACGTGGAATTCGTAACACCGTAGGATTTGATTGGCAGCCTGAAACTAATCATCTATTTTTTACCGAAAATGGCCGAGATTATTTGGGTGATAATTTACCACCGGATGAGTTAAATCAATGGTCAGAAAAAGGCCAGCATTTCGGCTATCCTTATTGTCATGCAGGTAAAATTGCAGATCCTGAATTAGCAGGTGATAAACAATGTAAGGAATTTACCTCTCCTGTCTGGAATTTTAGAGCGCACATGGCGCCTTTAGGTATGCGGTTTTATACTGGGTCACAATTTCCTCAGAGATTTAAGAATCAATTGTTTGTTGCTCAACATGGTTCCTGGAACAGGACTAAACCACAGGGTTATCGTGTTGTCTTGGTAAAGTTTAAACAGGGCAAGCCTGTTTCTGAGCAAAGCTTTATAGCTGGATGGTTGACTGATGAAGGTAAAGTGTTGGGAAGACCGACTGATATATTACAAATGCCAGATGGCAGTTTATTAATAGCCGATGATACCTTAGGTGTTATCTATCGCGTGAAGTATGAGAAAGGTAAAAAATAGCAACTTCTGATTATCTACAGGTTAAAAAGTTACACAGAGAGTACTGAGAAAGAGCAAAATAATCTGTTTTTGCAAGGCTCTTATTCTTTGCCTGTAAGTTATAAAAAATACAAAAAAGCAATCGTATCTGTTTAAGGTGGAAGATTAAGTAATGACAAAAGAATTCAAAATTATTAAGCAAGAAGTCGCTTATAAAGGTTTTTTTAGATTAGAAAAGTATCATTTGAAACATACTTTGTTTCAGGGTGGCTGGGGTGAAGAAATTTGTCGTGAACTGTTTATGCGGGGTAATTGTGTTGCTGTCCTGCTTTATGACCCAGACAGAGATGAGGTGGTTTTAATCGAACAGTTTCGTGCAGGGGCTGTTTTAAACCCTGATAGAGCCTGGTTGGTGGAAATTGTAGCAGGTGCTATCGAAGAAGGTGAGTCAGCTGAAGAAGTTGCCTACCGCGAATCAGTGGAAGAAGCTGGTTGTGAAATTGAAGATCTGATGTTGATTAATGAATTTTATACCACGCCAGGCGGATCATCAGAACGAATCAGCCTGTTTTGTGGCAAAGTCGATACCTCAAATGTTGGTGGGGTTCATGGCTTGGATGATGAGCATGAAGATATTCTTGTTACGGTTGAAAAATTTGATAAAGTTTATCAAATGGTTGAGTCAGGTGAAATTGAATCAGGCATTCCTATTATTGCGATTCAGTGGTTGTAT
>DAOWHF010000251.1:0-6107 GCA_030641565.1 Methylomarinum sp. | reverse complement strand
TTAAAAGAGCAAACAGCGTTAAACCATATCCCCGTAATTGCTATCACAGCTGCTGCGATGCAGCATGACATTGACGATAATAAAGACTTATTTGATGCTTATATTACAAAACCAATTCAATTTGCTGCTTTAAATGATGCCTTAAAGAAATATCTTTAACTTTTCATCTCTTAATTTATAACCTTACCTGATTACTTATAATCTACAGCCAACTCACTTAAAGTATAAAGCCCGTATGAAGCTCTGCGTAATACGGGAGGATGTCGCGCCGATTTCCCGCATTCCGTAAACTTCATGCAGGCTACATGAGATTTATATCAAAATTAGATATTGTTGGCTTTATACTGAAAAATCCGGTGATAGCAATATCCCCTATTTTGCCAAATAGCTTAGAATTGTGGGTAATTAGGTAACCTTATAGATATAAATGGCAACAAAACATAGCAAGCCCGCTATTCCCGACTTAAATACTAGGTTATAATCCTTCTCTTTTTATCGACCCTTAAAAATGACTGAACCTGCCCCCAAAATTGTTCTGATCGCTATTACTAAACATGGTGCAGCACAAGTTAAATCTTTAGCTGAAAAACTCCCCGAAGCGGATATTGTTGTTTCTGAAAAGTTTGCCCCTGTATTGGCGGATGCTAATAATAATGTACATGCCTATTCAGGACCATTTCGTAATCAAATAGCCTCGCTTTTTGAAAATTACGACCAATTGGTATTTTTAGTTTCTTTAGGCGCAGTTGTTAGATTGATTGCACCTTATCTAAAATCTAAAGATGAAGATCCTGGTGTGATTGTGGTTGATGATGCAGGACAATTTATCATTCCTGTGCTTTCTGGTCATGTCGGTGGTGCAAATGCTTATGCGGAAAAAATTGCAGGGCTAATTCAAGGTACTGCGGTATTAACCACGGCATCTGACGTAGGTAAAACCATCCCTGTCGATATTTTAGGACGAGAGTTGGGTTGGGAAGTTGAAGCACCTAAGATCAACATCACCCGTGTTTCTGCTCACGTTGTTAATGAGGAGCCAGTTGCCTTTATTCAAGAAACCGGTGAAAAAAACTGGTGGACACGACCAACCCCTCTTCCCTCTAACATCCATTTATTTGAGCGTTTTGAAGATGTCGACTTAAACCATTACAAAGCTTTATTATGGGTAACTCATCAAGAAATTAGCGATGAGCTATGGCAGCAACTTGATGAAAAGCTAGTTGTTTACCGCCCTAAGGCCTCTTAACAATATGCAAGTTATTTTAGGTATAGGCTGTGATCGTGGCACGCCCTTACAAACACTGGAAGATGTGATTGATCAAGCCTTAAGTAGCATTAATATTAATCGTTCAGCCGTTTTACAATTAGCCACTATTGATAAGAAAAATGACGAACAGGCTATTTTACAATTATCAGAACAGCAACATTGGCCATTAAATTTTTACTCGGCGCAGCAATTGTCACAAGTAGAAGTACCTAGTCCATCAGCCGTGGTTTTAAAGTATATGGGAACCCCGTCGGTATCCGAAGCTGCCGCTATTCTGGCAGCTAATACAGACATGAGTAACCTGCTGGTCGAAAAGTTTAAGTTTCGAGGTAATGATGGTAAAAATGCCACAGTGTCTATTGTCAAAGTATAATGGCATCAAATAACTCGCGCTTAAGTCCACCCTTACTGAAGAGGGCTTAAATGAATACATTATTTAGAAGTACAAGCTAAACCTCACTTCCAAATCTAACTTACCTCTTTATCTAATACAGTCTATAAAAACCATGAGTGGAAAAATATTTTTAGTCGGCTTCGGTCCTGGTGCCGAAGAACACATGTCATTTAGAGCCAAAAGTGCTATCGCTGAATCTGATGTCGTTATTGGTTACAGCACTTACATTAAACTGGTTAAAGACTTACTGGAGGGCAAAGAAGTTGTCAGAAAAGGCATGACTGAAGAAATAGACCGTTGCATTGAGGCTTATGAGCAAGCCAAACAAGGCAAAAAAGTCTCGTTGATTTCTTCTGGTGATATTGGTGTTTACGGGATGGCTGGGCCAACTTATGAAGTATTATTAAATGCTGGCTGGACTCCTGAAAGCGAAATCACTGTAGAAATAGTTCCCGGCAGTACCGCATTATCTGCCTGCGCCTCATTAGTAGGTGCGCCATTAACTCATGATTTCTGTTCTATTTCTTTATCCGATTTATTAACCCCGTGGCCAACCATTGCGCGTCGATTAGATGCAGTCGCACAATCTGATTTTGTAACTGCCTTATACAACCCTAAAAGTGGCCGACGTACTCAGCAAATTGTTGAAGCACAAAGATTATTCTTAAAATATCGTGACCCTGCAACTCCTGTTGCTATTGTTAAGTCGGCTTATCGCCGTAGACAAGCCATACAATTAGTCCGTCTGGATGAAATGGCTGACCAAGATATAGGCATGTTAACTACAGTACTGATTGGAAACTCATCAACCTATATAGAACAAGGCTTGATGATCACTCCTCGCGGTTATGCCAATAAGTATGACAACTTAACCGGCGAAGCTAAACAAGGTGAACAAGCAGGTCGCTCACTATCGATGGGACTTGAAGGCTGGAAATCGTGCTTAAACCGTTATTTAGAACAACATCAAACGCTTACATGGGAAAAAATAACTGACTTTTTTAATGTACCTGTCGGTGAAGTATTATCTGCTGTCACACAAAACACAGCTAATGATTCAGCATCACACAAAGCCATACAAGTTAATCCTAAGCAACTCCAGCAAGTACTACAAGCAAGTGCAAACTGGGGACGTTTACGAGGTGTAGTACGCACTGACTCTGGCGCAGTTGTTGAGTTATTCCTGCATGGAAAAGATTTTGTACAAAAAGCTGATTGGCTGAGTATTGAAAATGAGGCATTCCATTTACACGTTAATTGGAGCCTGGTTACATCTGCTTATTTTGCCAGTCGTGAAGATAAAACCTATGGTTTACATTTTATTGATCAACATGGTCGTTTAGTCTTCCGTATCTCACTCACTAAGCAAGATGGAAATTTCAACCCAGAGGAATTACAAAGCTACCAACAAGACTGGCAAACTTTCGGTACCAATGAAACGCAGGAGCTAAGCAATGACTGAAGTGATAAAGCCAAAAATGATGGACTACCATCGTCATATTATGATTTGCATCGGTGAAAGATGTACTCAAAATGGTGAAGGCCAAGCGTTATATGACCAGCTTAAAGATAAATTTAAAGCAGCAGGGCTGGATCAAGGTGAGCTTCGCATAAAAAAATCACGTGCCACCTGCTTTGGTTCTTGTAAATCAGGCCCTTTACTTTGTGTACAGCCTGATGGAGTCTGGTATTATGACGTCACTAGCGAAAAATTAGATCGCATTATTAATGAGCATTTTCTACAGGGCAACCCCGTAACTGAATATATTTATCATAAAAAATAGCGTTTAACACAGAGAGAAACGCATTGCGCTGTCTCTTCTCTGTGTAACACTTTTAAATTCAACTTGTTAAAGATAAATCAACATTCCTACAAAGTTATAACAAAAGATATTATAAGGACTGCTATTATCGGCATATAGCAGACTGAAGATATACAAAGGATCAATAGCGTTAACAACCAACATTATTTTGGTTAGGAATTTACACAAAAAGGATTTTCTTTACATCTATGGCAAACTTTAATACCCACGTGTCTATCGCTTTCTTAGGCAGTGGTGGTACAGCGTTACTTGCAATCAATAGCCACTTAATTACCTGGCTTGAAGCACCCTGGCTTATTTTTTTAGGCACAATCGGTGGATTATTACCTGATATTGACTCAGATAATTCAAAACAAGTCAGAATTCTTTTCTTGCTATTAGCAATGATGAGCACCCTCACCTTATTAACCGAGGGCTCTATTTTGCAAGGAATCCCCAGTTTATTTCCATCAGAAAAAGTTATTTGTCATGCCACTGCGCTTGAATTTTCTAGCTTACTTAGTGAATTATCCAATCAATGTCTGCCTTATTCACTCATCTTAATTGCTCTCAGTGCATTTATTTTTGTACGTTATATCTTATTTTCTTTATTTAGATCGCTTACGGTTCATAGAGGTGTTTTTCATTCTATTTTAGCCGCCTTATTCTTCGCATTATTAACCACTTGCGTTAGTTACTACTTTCTTAAACAAGAAAGTCTATTCGCTTGGTTAAGTGGCCTTTTTATTAGTACGGGGTTTATCATCCATTTATTATTAGATGAAATTTACAGCGTGGATTTATCTAACTCAAGGCTCAAACGTTCATTTGGTACCGCACTCAAGGTATATGGCTACCGTAGCTCATTTGCATCAATGCTTATGCTGTTATGTACGCTAGGTTTATATACAATCGCCCCCTCGACAACACTTTTTATTAACGCGCTACAAACAGCAAACAATAGCACACACAGCGAAAAACCTAATATTGGGCACAAAAGTACCCTACCAACTTGGGTGGATTATTTACGCAGTAATTTGAAAAAAGATAATAAAACCAAAGACTCACATCAACAGACATAATCTATACTCTTTCTAAACATCAAAACTATAGATAGTCCGCCCTCTGCGATTAAAAAAACCGCAAAGGGCTAATTATTACACATCAATTAATGGCAAGGAAAACCAGTGCTATGGCGTGTGTCATGTGTTGCATTATGAATCACTTCAATTGGTGCAAACCCTACTGCCATTAAAACAGTAATACCCAGCAATGCTGCCGCCAGTATTTGGCTCTTTTTAGCCTGAGCAGAAACATTGATTAAATCTTGTTTGATTGGTGTACCTTGAGACATTTTCCTACCTACTGTATCTATCTTATCCGCCCACTTTATCATAGTTAGAAGCATTTGTATCAATCAAAAACAAACCTATATTAATCTGGTTTTAGTTATTTACAACATTGCTATTTTATTGTTAAATAATTTTTTATTCACAAAATAACCTTGGATAAATCATGAAAACAAATGTAGGCGGTATTGATAAAATTCTTCGCATTGTTGTTGGTCTTGCTGTTATTGCATGGGGTCTAATGGAGAATAATTGGTTAGGAGCAATCGGTCTGATTCCTTTATTGACTGGGACAATCAATTTTTGCCCTTTGTATACCCTGCTCGGGTTTAAGACAAGCAAAGAATAAAAGACAGTTTTAGATGAGGGTCGGCTATTGCTACTAACCATCTACTGCTTATTATTTAACCAAGCGGCTATAACATCTGATGCACTGGCAAAATACCAGTGTATATAGGAGAGTCGTAAATTTTTATAACGTATTCCTTTGTCACCGCGCGAACAATCAAAACACGTAGGCAAGTCCTCTTCAGATTCTCTTACTGAATAATGAAACTCATGCCCTCTTATCCCACTGCTGTCTTCTCTATAACCTAAAGAAGCCAATTTATCTTGCATTCTAGATTGATAAGGCAATATTCCCGCCATAGGCCATGCCACACCCTCTTTATCAATTATCTGCTCACCTAATAACATTCCTCCGCCACACTCAGCTAAAACAGGCTTCCCCGCTTGTATAAATTGATTAAGCGACGACCAACTCTTTGAAACTGACAATTTCTGTGTATATAGCTCAGGATAGCCGCCTGATAACCATACCGCATCGGCATTTTCGGGTACGGCATCACCTTTCAGCACAGAAAAATAATTGATCACAGCCCCTTCTGCTAATAACCAATCAATATTCGCTTGATAAATAAAACAACAGGCTTCATCTTTAGCAATTACAATGATCTTACCTTGCAATAGTTTTGATGGAGTATCCTGCAATAGATCACTATGCTGCCAATCAGAAAATGCCTGGAACAAAGCCTGTTTTTCAACATGAAAGAAAGCTTGAAAATCAGGAGGCTCAAGCGAGTCAGGCATAGTCAGCCCCAAATGACGCTCGGGTAATGCAGGTACATTCTTTTCCATCCATGCCAATAAAGGCGGCATGCTGTGATCAACTAAAAAGTTTTTTAATAAAGCAGCATGGTGTGCACTACCTACTTGATTAGCAATAATGCCTGCAATTTTTACATCCATATTATTGGCAAAAACGTTATAGCTGCTAACCATAGGCATAATTTAGC
>DAOWHF010000340.1:0-10738 GCA_030641565.1 Methylomarinum sp. | reverse complement strand
TTAATTTTCTTATGACGTATTTCATTCTCTCACCAATAAATACCAAACTGATTAATGCTGCTTAATACACAGCATTCTTTTACTAACAACTTTAATTCCCCCCTCTCGGAGGCATTGATCGTCAGTTATTTTTAAGCTGATATATAGATGTACTGCTAAGCAATCTTGTAATGATCAACTCTAACTTAATACAATAGCCGATATAAAAATTAAGTAAATGAAGACTGTATCAATAAGCCGCTGAATGCGGCTCTAAAAAGTATTAACCAACTTTGAGATAAAACCAATACATCTGATCGTGAGGAACTGAAAATCTTATTTTTATTAATTGAAAAACACGAAGAAGAACATTACCCTATTTTCGTCTCTTAGGGCACATATTAAATCAATTAGCAAGGGCATTCATTTTTTAAAATAGATTTAAATGCATCGACTTCAATAGCCGGACTACATAAGTACCCTTGATAAGCATCACAGCCTTCTTGTTTTAAATAATTAAGTTGATCGATAGTTTCAACGCCTTCAGCAATAACGTGCAACTTGAACGTTTTTGCCATTGCAATGATTGTTTTTACTATTGTTTCATCACCAAAATCTGTTGATAAACCGCGTATAAAAGATTGATCAATTTTTAACACATTGATAGGGAACTTTTGTAAATAGGCCAAGGATGAATACCCAGTACCAAAATCATCAATGGATATTCTAATCCCCATATTTTTAAGAGCGTGCAATTTGTTTATTAACGCTTGAACATCAGTAACCAAGGTGCTTTCTGTCAGTTCTAACTCTAAATGTTTGGGATCAATTCCTGTTTTCTCAATAAATCCTGATACTATTTTTAAAAAATTTGATTCGTTAAACTGTCTTGCACTAATGTTAACGGCAATACATTGAAGTGTCTCAAACTGTCCTTCCGATTCAAACACTTTGATTTGTTTGCAAACAGTCTCTAAGACCCAGTTACCAATCTCAAAAATTAACCCTGTTTCTTCTGCAACTGGAATGAAGTCAGCAGGGGAAACAAAACCTAGCGTAGCACTTGTCCAACGAAGAAGAGATTCAGCACCAATTATCTTGTTAGTTGACACATCTATCTGGGGTTGAAAATAAACAAATAATTCATTTTTTGAAATCGCTGATCTAAGTTCATACTCAATTTTCATTCGATGTACGGCAGCATCCTCCATTTCCACTTCAAAAAACCTAAAGGTGTTTCCGCCTTCATCCTTTGCTTTATACATTGCAGTATCAGCTTGTTTGATTAGTGTATCGGCATTGCCTATACCGTTATAAGAGAGAGAAACCCCAATGCTGACTGAAACCAACAGATCATAACCTTCAACCTGAAAAGATGTTGATAACGCTTGGAAAATTTTATCGGCTATAGTGACAACTTGCTGCACCGCTTTTTCTTTGTCGTTATCTAAATCAGCAACAAGAATTATGAGTTCGTCGCCACTCAAACGAGCAATAGTATCTTCTTTGCGCATACACGCTAATAAACGTGAAGCATACTGAACCAGTAACTCATCGCCTATAGGATGCCCAAAGGTATCATTAATTCTTTTAAATCGATCAAGATCCAATAATAGAACAGCTACCGCCCTCTGGTTTCTTTTTGAACGGGCAATTTCTTTTTTTATTTGTTCCAAAAAGAAAGGCCTATTAGGCAAGCTGGTTAATGAATCGAAATGCGCTAAATAATGAATACGATCTTGTTGTTGGATATGTTGGCTAATATCAATAAAAGTCGCAATAAAGTTAACTACTTTACCTGTTTTATCTGTAACTTTTGTAATTGTTTCCCACTCAGGGTAGACACTGCCATCCTTTCTTCTATTCCAAATTTCACCGTGCCACTTACCCGTTGTGATTATTGAATACCACATAGCTTGATAAAACTCATTATCATGCCTATCAGATTTTAAAATACTTGGGTATTTACCTATGACATCATCAAGTGAATATCCTGTAATTTTGGTAAAAGAAGCATTTACATTGATAATTTTGCATTGATGATCAGTAATTAATGCTGCTTCTGCACCTTCATTAAAGATAATAGCTGCTAAATTTAGTTGTCTTTCACTTTCACGCAGAGCATTTTCAGTTTTTCTTCGCTCTTCAATTTCTTCTTTTAATATTTGATTTTTATAAATTAATTGTTCTTCATGTGCGGTTAATTTCAGAAAAACACTAACTCTCGCTAATAATGTAAGATTATCAATCGGCTTCTGAATATAATCGACCGCACCATATTGATAGCCCTTTATGCGACTGATTTCATCAGTAAACGCCGCTGTTACAAAGATGACTTTAATTGATTGTGTGTTTTCATTTTCTTGAAGTGCCTCAAAAACTTCAAAACCATCCATTTCAGGCATTTGTATGTCTAACAAGATCAGGTCAAATTTAAAATTCTCTACCAACTGTAGTGCAACTTTTCCTGAATTAGCTTCAACAATTTCAACATCTAAATTTTTTAATGCTTTCTTTAATAAAAGAATGTTGGAGTCAATATCATCAACAATCAAGACTTTCTGTTTTTCAATATTCATATATATTATGCTGTTTATCTAGCAATGATGATATTTTTTGGTAACTTTAACCGAGTTAAAATCAAGGTTTGTACTTAAGGAACCTCTGATCAAGTCATGAACTTGTACCTTATACTCAGAATATCCAGCTTCTGCGTTAAAAACCTTCGTAATAGCCTGCTATTACGTGCGATTTTTGCCTTGAATCTGAATATTATGAGCATAATCTACTTCGTCCAGACTTAATCAGAGGCTCCTTAAAGTAAATAATATTACTTGAACACAATGAACTAGAACTTCCTATAGTATCAATAAAAAATAAATCCTATTTTTCTAATAGAGATCAACACACCTAAAACAGTCATTATAACCTGAGATGGATTAATAACCCTATATAGGCGAAGGTTATAAGCTAAAGCCCAGAAAAAGACTAGCAAAGGAGCCTAACGTGCACCCCAAAGAGGTGTAGAGTCATTTGAAAAATCTTGATAAAGCAGGATTTGTACGCAGTTAAAGCACAGCCATAACAGAATTGAGCTGATATAAAAATTACCCTCGTAAAATATCCATAATTAAGACACCCGTTCTTTCTGCTGCACCTTGATTATTTTTTACAAATAAATTCGCTTTAGCTGTTATTTCTTCTCTGTATTGAAGGTCTTTATATAAATGCATGACTGTATCGACAAGCGCTTGTTTATCAGCACATTGAATGGCCGCTCCTAAGTCCAATACATTTTTAGCTATTTCCTTAAAATTAACCATATAAGGACCAAACATGATGGGGACATGCATTGCCGCTGGCTCTAAGATGTTATGCCCACCTACTGGCACCATGCTACCGCCTACAAAACAAATATCTGCCGCACCATACAAACACTTCAACTCGCCCATAGTATCTGCAATATAAACATCAGTTTCTTCGGTACATGCCATTCTGGAACTTCGCATACAGGTTTTTAGCTGTATTTTCTCAGCCAACTGTTTTACTGTATTAAATCGTTCAGGGTGTCTTGGTACGACCATTAAAAGTAATTCAGGAATATGCTGTTTTAACTGAGGGTATATATCAAAAAACACCTGCTCTTCTGCATCATGGGTACTGGCAATAATCCAGACAAAGCGACCTGAAAAAATGTTCTGCTTTATCTCTTTTGCTTGCTGAATACTCTTTTCATCTACTGCCAAATCAAACTTTAAATTACCCAGGGTACGGGTAAATTCTTTTCTTGCGCCTATTTCAATAAATCGCTGTGCATCTTCTGCAGTTTGCGTGGCAATCCATGCAACATTAGATAATGCAGGCTTAACTAAACTAGGAATTTTTTTATAGCCTTTTGCTGAATTAGCAGATAAACGCGCATTGATGATCATCAAGGGAATGTTATTTTTGGCGCATTGAGCATAAAGATTTGGCCAAATTTCCTTTTCCATAATAATGGCAATCTTGGGCTTAAAAACAGTTAGAAAGCGACGGATTACAGATGGCAAATCATAAGGCAAGTAAACATGACTGACCGTATCGGCCAACACTGCTTGCACTCTTGCAGAACCAGTAGGTGTTGTCGTGGTGATTAGAAAATTATCTGCGGGACATTGCTTTTGCAACTGTTTAACCAGGGAAAATACGGCTTCTGCTTCGCCAACAGAAACTGCATGAATCCAGATGACATTGCTAGGGTATTGTTTATGATAGATCGCGAGACGTTCCTTCCAGCGTTTTCTATATTCGGGGGCTTTAAATCCTCGCCAATAAAGACGAAGCAAGACAATGGGGACAAGGAGGTGAAACAACAGGGTATACAATAATCGCATAAATACCTTTGAAGATTAAGATAACTACATTGCGCGTTAATTGTACCCGTATTGCTATCGCGCCGAGGGTTATGCTCTTACAAAAAAAACAATATTTAGGAACTGTAGGATGGGCAAAGCGAAAGCCTGCCTATCATTTGTAAGTGTGTTACTTATCTATTCAACCATTCCATGTACAGACGAACACCTTCTTCTACCGACTTAAACTGATGGTCACATCCTGCTGCACGCAAATTTTCTAAATTTGCTTCAGTAAAACTTTGGTAACAGCCTTTTAAATGCTCGGGAAAAGGAATGTATTCCAGCGTGCCTTTTTGATGATATGCCAACACTGCATTAGCGACATCATTAAAGGTTTGGCTGCGCCCTGTTCCAGTATTAAAAATCCCTGAAACTTGTGGGTTATCTAAAAACCATAAGTTAATATCAACCACGTCACCAACATAAATAAAGTCACGTTGTTGTTCACCGTTGCCATAGCCATCACAACCTTCAAACAACTTAACATTGCCGGTGTCTTTTATTTGGTTATTTAGATGATATGCCACACTCGCCATACTGCCTTTATGCTCCTCATGCGGACCATAGACATTAAAGTAACGTAGAGCGACAACCTGAGAAGTTAACTTTGACTGATACTTACGGAAATATTGATCAAATTGAAATTTTGAATAGCCATAAACATTTAACGGCCCTTCATATTCCAACTGTTCTTTGAAATTATTATCATCTCCGTACACGGCAGCACTGGAGGCAAAAATCAATGGGATTTTATGCGTTTGACAATAATGAAATAAAATCTTGGTGTATTCATAGTTGTTTTCCATCATGTAACGTCCATCCCACTCGGTCGTGGTAGAACATGCGCCCTGATGAAAAATAGCATCTATGGTCTCGCCTTGAAACACACCTTGCTGTAACTTTTCTAAAAAAACTTTTTTATCTAGATAGTCTGAAATCTGACAATCAACCAGGTTTTTATATTTAACCCCGTTAGTCAGGTCATCAACTACTAAAATATCATCGTAACCGCGCTGGTTTAATCCCAGTACTAAGTTACTGCCTATAAAGCCCGCGCCTCCGGTTACGATGATCATATCAGCTTACGCCTCAGCAGCAATCTCAATTGACATTGTTACAACTACATCTGTATGTAGGTTAACATCAATATCGTAAGTACCAATTTGACGAATCACACCTTCAGGCAATCTGACTTCGTGTCTCTCAACTTTAGCACCTGCTTCAGTAATTGCATCGGCAATATTCTGAGTACCCACAGAACCGAACAGTTTACCTTCATCACCTGCTTTATGAGGGATTACAACAGTCAATTTACCTAAAGCCTCTCCGCGCGCATTAGCTGCTGCCAATTTCTCTGCTGCTGCTTTTTCAAGCTCAGCACGACGCGCTTCAAATTCTTTAATTTTTTCTGCTGTAGCTGCTACTGCTTTACCTTGTGGAACAAGATAATTTCTACCGTAACCTGCTTTAATCGTAACTTTATCACCTAAGTTACCTAAATTAGCTACTTTTTCAAGAAGAATAACTTCCATCTTTTATACCCCTTTACATCGATTAACATCGAATTCTCAAGAACAATTAAGTTCTCGTTTTATTTAAAAGTTTAGTACGTAAGTCCAGCCAAGCATCAATAATCCCAACGATAATCACAATAGCGATCACATGAGGAACTAGCACGAGTGTTATATACAAAAAAGGCACCATAAAGCGCCTGGTTTTCATTTCAGAAAACGCAGTATGCAATATAGCGGTCCCTATGAATGTATATAAAACGACAAAAAGAATGGTGATATTCCAGCATACTTCTGCAATAAACCCTGACATTAGCCAAGCTATTATTGCCACTAAAACACTACCTATCGCCACTCTGGGATGTACCCGTAATGACAAATACTCTTCTCTAAATCCGCCTGGATTATATAATACTGACTGCCACCATCTAGCCAAAAAAAGACCAAATATCAAGCCATATACCGTTCCTGCTACAATGCCTCCCGTCATATAATGGGAAAACATCTGAACTGACTGTTTTACTTCATCGACAGAAACATCAGTACCATTCGCCAGCATGGGTTGAACCATCTGGCTAAGCACCGAATTCCATAGCGCCGCAGGATTATCGACATATAAATAAAAGCCAATAACACTTGCAACGCCAAGCAATACAGCAATTTGTACAGCAATAGCGAGTTGGTTTCCTTCTCTTAGCACAATCGAAATCAACCAAATTGGTAACCATAAAATCAATCCATAAAATAAAGCGAATTGAAAACTACCAAAAAGAAAGAAACCTAGTAATGCCGCAGAAAGACAGGCACAAATAAGAACATAAAGCCCTTCAGATGCACCACGCCTAAGAGTCACTAATGCAACAGAGGCTGAACTTACAATACTTACTGGCGGCAGAAGCAAGGACAATAATGCCAAAGAGGATGCAACCATCATGGCCTGCATCCGTCCTTTCATTATATAAGCTGCTAAAAACTTCACTTCTGCCTACCCGTTAATTATTTATGTGCGTCGCAAAATGGCAACAAAGCAATATAACGTGCTTGCTTTACAGCAGCAGATATTTGTCTTTGATACTTCGCAGGTGTTCCTGTAATACGACTAGGAACAATTTTTCCTGTTTCAGTAATATATTCGCTTAACAAGTCAAGATTTTTGTAATCAATCTCTGGTGAACCTTCTTCACCAAACTTGCTCATTTTTTTACGTCTCATGTTACTTGCCATGATAATCCCCTACAATTCTATCGATGTGGTTATTCAGAATCTTCTGAAGTCTTTTTTTCAGAAACTTCTGAAGTCTTTTTTTCAGAAACTTCAACTGCTGACTCTTCAGCCGCTGCTTCACTTGCTTTTTTAGCTTCTGCTGCTTTATGCTCTTCTACATTTGCTGAAGCAATTAAAGAAGGCTCTGTTACTGCTTCTTTTTTTACTAAAGTCATGCTACGCAAGATTGCATCGTTGAAACGAAAACCACTTTCCAACTCGTCTAAAGTTGCTTGGTCACATTCAATATTCATTAACACGTAATGAGCTTTATGAATTTTTTTGATAGGGTACTCTAAATGTCTACGGCCCCAATCCTCAAGACGGTGAATAGTACCCGCCGCTTCTTCAATAGTTGCTTTGTAACGATCAACCATCGCTTGTACCTGAGAACTTTGATCAGGATGTACTAAAAAGACGATCTCATAATGTCGCATATTTTTCCTTTCGGTTAAGCCTTCTACTTTGCCAATCAAAATAGTAAAGCAAGGATGGAGTAAAACTCCGATGAACCGAGCATTATAATTTCTTTATTATAATTTGCCAAACCTTTTACTGTTTATTTCAAAAATACATAGACGCAAGCCACTCTACCGCCAATTATTTTGTATAATCCAATGCACGACTTCATTACTATTTATTATTGCAATGCACAAACCATTTACAACCATTGGCATTATTGGCAAACATAGCGACCCACGCATTGCAGAAACCATATCCAACTTACACCACTTTTTGCAGCAACAAGGCCTTAACGTCATTGTTGATTCAAAAAGCGCCAAACTACTTACTGACACAAACATCAAATCAGCCAAGCTTGATTCATTAGCTGCCGCTTGTGATTTAGCCATTGCTATTGGTGGGGACGGTACTTTTTTAGCAGCAACACGCGCTATTGTTAAGTACAACATCCCCCTGGTAGGGATTAATCTTGGCAGGCTCGGTTTTTTAGTTGATATTTCTCCCGAACAAATCCACAGCAAACTAGAGCCCATTCTTAAAGGCCATTACTTAGAAGAAAACCGCTACTTATTGCATGCCAAAATTGTACGCGACCAGCAAACCATCCACGAAGAAGTGGCAGTTAATGAGGTTGTTGTCAATCGCTGGATGACACCTAGCATGATAGAAATTGTGACCCATATTAATGGTGTTTTTTTAAACTCCCAACGCTCTGACGGCCTGATTATTTCTACTCCCACAGGCTCAACCGCCTATTCTTTATCAGCTGGCGGCCCCATTCTACACCCTTCTTTGAATGCACTGGTTTTAGTTCCCCTTAGCCCGCATACTTTATCTAATAGACCCATAGTGATTGATGACTCTTCAGAAGTTGAGATCAGCTTCTGCCAAGCCAATCAAATCAAGGCATTAGTTTCTTGTGACCATTTAGAAATTTCCGACGTATTAATTAGTGACAAAATTGTCATCACTAAATACCCGACCCCTATTAGAATATTACATCCCGAAGACCATGATTTCTTCCATACTCTTCGTGAGAAACTTAATTGGAGCAGTGGTTACCACATTTAATTATGCTATTAAACCTTAATATAATTGACTTAGCCGTAGTTAAGTCTCTAAACCTAGACCTTGCACCAGGCATGTCTGTACTCACTGGTGAAACAGGCGCAGGCAAATCTATCTTATTAACAGCCTTAGGTCTTGCGCTAGGGAATCGAGCTGACTCGGGCTTTGTACGCCCCGACGCTAAACGCGCCGAAATTAATCTAGACTTTGATTTAAGCGATGCCCCCCTTGCAAAGCAATGGCTAGAAGAAAACGACCTGAACGATGAACAGCACTGTTATATTCGCCGCATTGTCAATCAGGACGGCGGTTCAAAAGCTTATATCAATAGTCGTCCCGTCACCCTGCAATCACTAAAACAACTAAGCGGGCTATTAGTTGAAATCCACGGCCAACACGCATATTTAACGCTGTTAGACTCAGACCAGCAACGCCATTTGCTCGACACCTTTGCCAATAACAAAAAGCAGCTAGACAATGTCAATCAGCTTTTCCACTCATGGAAGCAAAGTAACACTGAATTAAACAATTTAATTAAAGCCAGTAGCGACAAAACCGAACGAGAAGAACTACTACGCTATCAACTAAATGAGTTACAACAACTTGATTTAGATAATTTTGATTACCAAGCGTTATCTGAAGAACATAATAAACTGGCTAATTTGGGTCAGATTCTAAATGAAGGGCAATTTCAACTCGATATATTGTATGAAAACGAACAACAATCCGTTAATCACATGCTTAACCAAAGTATTTCAGCATTAACGAATCTAGCTCAATTTTCAACAGAACTTGGTGAAATAAGCAGCATATTATCGGAATCACAAATTCTGGTTGAGGAATCATCGCAACAGTTACGCCGATATTTGGAATCACAGGAAGCTGATCCTCAGCGATTAAATTGGCTAGAAAGTCAAATTGCAGTCATTCTTGACCTTGGCCGCAAACACCAAACATTGCCAGAACAATTACCTCAGCTAGCACTAGACCTGGAACATGAACTGAACAACATAGCGCATAGCAGCGAGCGTATTATTGAATTAACCGAAAGCACCCAGCAATTGCTAATTCAATATCAAAAATCCAGCCTAATACTTTCTAAAAATCGCAGTAAAAATGGAAAAAAACTCGAAAAAAGTATTTCAGAGATGATAAAAGAACTTGGCATGCCTCAAGGCGAGTTTCTGGTCAGTGTCAATCATCAAAAAGATGACACGCCTAAAGCCAATGGTAATGACAAAATAGAATTTCTGGTTAGCGCTAACCCAGGGTTACCCGCAAAACCTTTAGCCAAAGTGGCATCTGGCGGTGAACTGTCGCGTATCAGCTTAGCGATACAAGTAACAACCAGCACAGACAAAACCACACCCACCATGATTTTTGATGAGGTTGATTCAGGCATAGGCGGAGGTATTGCAGAAATCGTAGGGCAGAAATTAAGCAGTCTCAGCAATAATCGCCAAGTATTGTGTGTGACTCATTTACCTCAGGTTGCATCCCAGGCTCATCAACATTTATATGTAAAAAAAGATCAGTCCGAAACAACCGCCTCAACAGTGACCCTACTCAATAATAATGAGCGTATAGAAGAAGTTGCCCGCATGTTAGGCGGCGTTAATATAACCAAGCAAACACTGGCGCATGCGGAAGAGATGCTAAATATATCCAGATCAAGGTGATTTCAATGCAGCCAGGAATCAGATAAATATCTTCACTTTTTTACAGGATATTGCTCATTTAAGAGGTAATAATTTAAAACAAATGAGCATAGCTTAATTAGGCGGCGATTTCACTGCTTTATGCAAAGATCTCTAACAGTTTAAAAACAAATTCATTGATCATGCAACAAAACACATCAAAGCATACAACGCAGCTTATTAATAATGTTAGAATCGTGGTTCCAGAGTAAAAAAACATTATCGTGGACTGGTAAGTACTTTAGGAACATGCACAAAATGACTTCGACAATATACAAATATCATGCATGTTCCTTAAAGTGATATGCGTTGCTTTTAACATGTATCGCCATTTATATTTGGTTGAACTGGACAATCGATTTTT
>DAOWHF010000189.1:0-5091 GCA_030641565.1 Methylomarinum sp. | reverse complement strand
GATAATTTCAATGCATCATCCGCATCACCTGTTTTTGTCATTAAAATTGCTTTCATTAGTTCATCCACTGCTGCTGATAATCGTTATATGTATGCTGTTTAATTAGCTTGAGGTTTTTTTGTCTATCAATGCTATAAACATCCGGTAAGTTGTAGCCATTAAAACGGTTTGCTTTAATCAAGCTATAGGCTCCTACGTTAGAAAACACCAAGCGCTCACCGACTTTAGGTAAGGTTTTAAATGAATATTCACCAAACACATCACCGGCTAAGCAACTTGAGCCGACCAATAAGCAGCTCTCTTTAGCACAGTCATCCGCTTCCAGTAATTGGGGGCTTTTTTGGTATTCAAATACTTCGGGATGATGATTGACTGAGGTATCTAATACCGCAATGTTTTTTCCATCACTGATAAAGCGATCAATTACTGTTGTTAGCAGGTAACCGGCATTATCTACAATTGACTTACCGGGTTCGATATAAACTTTAACACCATAACTTTCTTTTAATTGCTTAACTAATTTGATAAAAGGCTGATGATCTTCAATTTGTGAATATAAATAGCCACCACCTATATTTAACCATTGCAACTGAGACAATTGCTTACCCAACTTTTTTATTAGCTGTGCGACCGTATCAATCAGAGGCTGATAACTGGTACTAGAGAATACCGTATGTATATGCAAGCCTTTAACTGCTTCTGGTATAACCTCTAGCGAGGCGATATCTACACCTAGCTTTGAATACGAACGACAAGGGTCAAACCGGGGATCATTAGAAAAAGAGAGCTTAGGGTTTAGCCTTAATCCTAATGTGCAGCTTTGGATATTATTTGTCTTTAGCCGTTGATACTGAGCCATTGAATTAAAACTGACATGCGTACAAAGCGTGGTAATTTCTTCAAATTCATTATCTCTAAGTCCTGGGGTTGTAATATGAATACTACCCTCATCTCCCAGCATCTCTTTTGCCAGACGCGCTTCATATAAAGAACTTACCGATAAACCATCTAAATATTCCGTTGTTAAAGCTATCACCGAGGCGAGTGGAAGAGCTTTAATTGAATACAGGACTTGACACCCTGATTGTGTTTTCAACTCAACCAAGCAGCTTAAATTTTGAATAACTTGAGATTCATCAATAATAAAAGCCGGACTGGTTTTCAGGTTGTTTTTTAGATAATTCAAATCCATTTATTTCTGAGTAGTTAGATTCCTCTTTTGGATGTTTTTTTGCCAAAGAGGATTATTTTATTTCCCCTCACCCTTCCCTATCCATCAAAAGAGAGCTAAGGGCCGAGGTCTTAAACCCCTTACTGAGGAACGTGTATATATGACGAAGAATGCTTAATGTTATTTACAAGGGATGGTTCATATAACAATTTTTTTCAGTTAAAACTGTGTGCATATAAATATCATGTGTTTCCATCATGACTTTGTCGCATAATTGTGACTCATAGCAAACGGCTGTTATTTGGGTATCGGTTCTTACTTGATTTAATAAGCGATCATAATATCCAGCACCATTACCTAAGCGTCCACCTGTTCGATCAAAAGCAACACCTGGAACCATTATTAAATCTAATGCTTGCGGAGAAATTTCTTTACCTTTCTCTCCCCAGCATGATTTTGGCGGCTCTAAAATCCCCCAAGTGCCAGCTATTAACTCAGAAATATCTTCTAACCACCACAATCCGAGTTTATTTTGTCCTTTTTGATCAGTCGTGCAATAGGGAATAATTATTTTCTTTTGGCTATCGAGCGCTGCTACCACAGCATTTAAAGTTCTAACCTCTGATCGACAATGCAGATACCACATAATAGTTTCTGCCTGTTGATAAGCAGTTTGAGCGATAAATTTATTGCAAATAATATCGCTCAGTTTTTCTTTATCCGGTTGTGCATTTCTAGCATCATATGCTTTACGACGCAGCTGTTGTTTATCTTTCATAAGAACATGTAAGCGTATCCGCTCACGGTGCATTTGTTTATAATTTTTGCCTTACAGAGTGACCAGCCAAGGAACGCACGAAATAGTTTGGACAAGGTAGGATGGGCAAAGGTTCTTTCGTGCCCATCATTTTAAGTGTGATGGGCACGCTATCGCTTTGCCCATCCTACTCAAAACCTATAAATTACAACGCGGCTATAATGGCTTCACCCATTTCTATAGTACCAGCTTTAGAATCAGGGTTTAAGTCCGGTGTTACAAATTCACCTGCTTCAACTACCTGCTCTACTGCCGCTTTAATTTTACTTGCCGCTGCTGTTTCACCTAAATGGTTTAACATCATCACACCAGCCATAATCACAGCCGTTGGATTTGCGATGTTTTTTCCTGCTATATCTGGCGCACTACCATGAACCGCTTCAAACAAAGCAGCATCAGTACCAATATTAGCACCAGGAATCAAGCCTAAGCCACCTACTAAACCTGCTGTTAAATCAGATAAAATATCGCCAAACATATTAGTTGTTACCACAACATCAAACTGAGTTGGATCCATAATCATATGCATACAGGTTGCATCAACGATTTTGTCATCAAATTCAATTTCCGGGTATCGTTTAGCCACTTCTCTTGCTGTATCTAAAAACAAACCTGAAGTATATTTTAAAATATTGGCTTTATGACATGCCGTTACTTTTTTACGACCATTTTCTTTAGCGTATTTAAAAGCATATTCTACGATGCGCTCAGAACCTTCTTTGGTGATAACAGCTAAACTTTCAGCAACGTCTTTTTGACGTGTCAAGTAATGCTCTAAACCTAGATATAAACCTTCAGTATTTTCTCTTACAATAACAATATCAACATTATCAAATTTAGTTTGAGCACCTTTCCATGTTTTTGCAGGTCGCACGTTTGCATATAAATCATATTTTTGACGTAATGCCACATTAATACTTCTAAAACCACCGCCTACAGGGGTTGTTAGAGGCCCTTTAAAAGCGATTCTGTTTTTATCAATAGAAGTGAGTGTTTCGTCTGGAATCGGCGTCCCATGCTTATCAAAAGCGGCCATTCCTGCATCCGCTTCTTCCCAGTTTATTTTTACGCCTGTTGCATCAATAATTTTGACAGCAACATCCATAATAGATGGACCAATACCGTCACCCTTAATCAAGGTAATATTATGCATTCTCAAATTCTCCATAGTCTAAAAATAACTCAAATCATACACAAATTCAGTATTTTTTGCTGAATGGTGTGTCCATAAACTATAATTACCCAACCGATCCTTTTATAATTAATTAAGAGTTACTTAATCTAGAGACAACCATGGAAAAAAAATACATTTTACACATGCTGACCACAGCTAAAAACCTAAGCCCATTTGACGTAAACATGGCTATGGATGCAGGCTGGGTAGCAGCAATACCCTATATCAATGTAGAACCAAGTGAAGTAAAAGGGTTAATTCAGGATGTTATCTTTTCGCGTAGCCCAAAAGGTCTAAATAGAACGGGGATATTTATTGGCGGGCGAGATACCAAACAAGCCAGAGATATGCTGAAAGCTGCAAAAAACGCCATGTTCCCTCCTTTTGAAGTTTCAGTGTTTACTGATCCTAGTGGTGCATTTACAACTGCCGCAGGTATGGTTGCTGCTGTTGAAAAGGAGCTAGATGAAAAATTCAACACAACACTTGAAGGCAAAACCTTACTTGCACTGGGTGGAACAGGTCCTGTAGGACAAGCAGCTGCAGTTTTAGCCTCTCAAGCAGGTGCAAATGTTACAATTATTGGCAGAAATCTAGATAAAGCACAGCATATCGTAGACTTATGTAACAATGAATTTGGTGAAGGAAAAATATCAATAAAAGCGGGGCTTGATTCAGATAAATCAGAACTAATTAAAACAGCTGATATTGTTTTTGCAACAGGTGCAGCAGGTATTGAATTGCTTAACGCCGAACAGATTGCCTCAGCAACACAACTTAAAGTTGCAGCAGATATTAATGCCGTCCCTCCTTCAGGAATTGCAGGACTAGATGCCTTTGACAATGGTTCTGTAATTAAAGGAAGCACTTGTGGTGCTGTAGGTTTAGGCGCCTTAGCAATTGGTAATATTAAATACCAGACTCAGAGCCTGTTATTGAAACAAATGATTGAAAGTGAAAAACCAGTGTACCTGCATTTTGAACATGCTTTTGAAGTCGCTCGTGAAGTTATAAAATCATCTAAATAAGGAAGTAAAATGCCAAAGCGCAGTATTCTTCATATGTTTGACCCTATGCCAAACAATAGCCCGTTTGATATTAATATGGCTTTAGATACAGGATTTGATGTGTTAATGCCTTATAACAATGTCAAACTTGAAGGCGTCCACGGATTAACACAGGATGCTATCTTTTCCCGTAGCCCATCGGGCATTAAACGAACGGCAATTTTTATTGGCGGCAGAGATATGGGGCTGGCAATGGATATGATGGATAGTGCGCAACAGGCAATGGTTCCGCCGTTTGAAATTTCAGTACTTGCAGACCCTAGCGGCGCGTTTACCACAGCAGCGGCATTAGTTGCTTGCGTGGAGAAAGAACTAAAAGAGAAACATAACAAAGCCCTTAAAGACTGCAAGGCACTTGTTTTTGGTGGAACGGGACCTGTAGGTATTGCAACTGGCGTTATTGCTTCACTTGCTGGCGCAGAAACGGCTTTGGTAGACCACATGTCTATTGAGGCCGCTAATGATGCAGCAGAGGAATACAATCGACGTTGTCATTGCAAGCTAACAGGGGCTAAAGCGGGGTCAGATGAAGAAAAAGTATTACTAATGGCCGATGTAGATATTGTTTTTTGTGCTGCTAAAGCGGGGGTTCAAGTATTAAGCACTGAAGTCCTTGCCCAAGCAAAACAACTTAAAGTGGCAGGCGATGTTAATGCAGTTCCTCCAGCGGGGATTGCGGGGATTGGCGCCAAAGATAATGGAATTGTACTGGAAAAACCGGCGGGTGCCATTGGTATTGGTGCTTTGGCTATTGGAAATATTAAATACCAGTTACAACACAAATTATTAGAATTAACCTTAGAAACAGACGAACCTGTCTATCTTGATTTTAGAGATGCCTTTATTAAGGCGCAGGAAATAG
>DAOWHF010000342.1:0-7115 GCA_030641565.1 Methylomarinum sp. | reverse complement strand
AGTCATCAATGAATTTAGAAACGATTATTACCAAGATGTAGTACAAAAAATGACTGAAAATAAAGTCGTAATGGGTGAATTAAAGCACTAAGAAAGAGAAGTCTGTAGCCTGTGTTCATTCAGCTTACTAAACTTTTTCCGCTTACCAAAAAAGGAAGGTAAAATTGGATTTCTCGTTAACGCTCTATTTCCAAGCCTCACTTAAAAACTTGCTGAAAAAGTCACAAATCATCTCCTCTAAGTGCATTCCTTGACCCTCTATCCACAAGTGTAAACAGCCTATCAATATCATTTTTCTGACTAGAGGACAGATGGCCGCGCACTTTAACTAATTCAAAATCCAATTGATCGGTTATTCTGAAAAAGTCCTGATACAACTCATAATTATTAAGACGCTTATTTTTCTTTGATCGATAGTCATTTGCCTCAAACCGATCACGCCGTCCTGGTAACCCAATAATGTTTTGAGAGTCTGTATACACGGTTATCTTACGCTCTAATACCTGAATATCGCTTAACGCCCACAATAAAGTTTGTAACTCCAGTTTTGTTGAAGAGGTATGTTCAAATCGTCTAACTTTTACGCATTTACTTAACGAATCCAACGACAATCCTTGTTCAGATACAGAGAGATAAGCCCCATACCCCACTTTTGTCTGAGTATTCACACTTCCATCTGTAAGTAACATCAGTTCATCCATAGATAGATATTTTATTTCATAAAAAGTTAACGACATAAGTCACCCGCAACGTAGGATGGGCAAAGGGTTCTTTCGTGCCCATCACTCTACACAAAACATGTCATTGCCTATTTTATTTTATCCACGTTCCTAACAGAGTTATAAAAGACTTACCTTAAAATGCTTGATTGCAAGACTTGAACCACATTATTTTGACCCTGTAATCCTCCAAAAAAATGATGGGCACGAAAGAACCTTTGCCCATCCTACTTTTGTGCAGGTTATTTACCTAGTCACTCCTCTCCTCAACTATTCCTGCTTTTATTTCTGCTGATACTTATCAATTTTATCAAAATTTAAATAACGATAAGTGTCATCTGCTGTGGCATTGATTTGCTCAAAATAACTCATGTATTCAGCAAATGTGGGGATTCTACCTAGGATTGAACAGACCGAAGCCAATTCTGCCGAGCTTAAATAAACATTGGCATTATTACCCAAACGATTAGGGAAGTTACGGGTAGAGGTTGATACCACAGTTGCATTATCGGCAACTCTCGCTTGGTTACCCATACATAATGAACAACCCGGCATTTCCATACGCGCACCCGATTTATCAAAAGTTTTGTAATAGCCTTCTTCTGTTAACTTGTCCTGATCCATTTTAGTTGGTGGTGATACCCACAACTGTGTAGGCAGGTCGCCTTGGTGTTTTTCTAGCAACTTACCTGCGGCACGGAAATGACCAATATTAGTCATACATGAACCTAAGAACACTTCATCAATTTTAGTACCTGATAAATCAGATAATGTTTTCACATCATCTGGATCATTTGGGCAGGCCATAATCGGTTCTTTAATCTGGTTAAGATCAATTTCAATAATTTCAAAATATTCAGCGTCTGCATCTGGCTCCATCAATTCTGGATTAGCCAACCATGCTTGCATTTGTTCAATTCTGCGGTTAATAGTTCTGGCATCGCCATAACCTTCAGCCACCATCCATTGCAACATAGTGATATTTGAATTGATGTATTCGCGGATAGGCGCTTCATCTAAACGGATAGTACAACCAGCGGCTGAACGCTCTGCTGAAGCATCTGATAGTTCAAAGGCTTGTTCAACTTTTAATTCAGGTAAGCCTTCAATTTCTAAAATACGACCAGAAAAGACATTTTTCTTACCTTTCTTTTCAACCGTTAATAAACCTTTATCAATTGCCGCTAAAGGAATGGCATTAACCAAGTCACGTAAAGTGATACCCGGTTGCATTTCACCTTTAAAGCGTACTAAAACTGACTCTGGCATATCTAAAGGCATCACACCTGTTGCCGCTGCAAAAGCAACTAAGCCAGAACCTGCTGGAAATGAAATGCCCATAGGAAAACGAGTATGCGAATCACCACCAGTACCCACGGTATCAGGTAATAACATACGGTTTAACCACGAGTGGATAATACCGTCACCTGGACGCAAGGCAACACCGCCACGATTCATAATAAAATCGGGTAATGTATGCTGCATTTCTACATCAATTGGTTTTGGATAAGCCGCTGTATGACAGAAAGACTGCATGACTAAATCAGCAGAAAAACCTAAACAGGCCAAATCTTTTAACTCATCACGCGTCATTGGCCCAGTAGTATCTTGCGATCCTACTGTAGTCATTTTTGGTTCACAATAACTGTCAGGACGAACACCAGCTACACCACATGCTTTACCGACAATTTTTTGCGCTAAAGTATAGCCTTTATTGCTTGCTACTTGGTCTTGTGGTCTCTCAAAAACATCTGATGCCGCTAAGTCTAAAGATTCTCTGGCACGATCAGTTAACCCACGACCAATGATTAAAGGGATACGTCCACCGGCACGGACTTCATCTAAAATCACATTGGTTTTTAATGAGAACTCAGAAACCACTTCATCACTATCATGGCGTTTAACAATACCTTGGTATGGGTATATATCAATCACATCACCCATTGCCAAGTTTTCTACGTCACACTCAAATGGTAGTGCGCCTGAATCTTCCATGGTGTTAAAGAAAATAGGCGCTATTTTTCCACCGATACAAACACCACCGCCTCTTTTATTAGGCACATAAGGAATATCATCCCCTGTAAACCAAAGTACTGAGTTTGTAGCTGATTTACGTGAAGAGCCAGTACCAACAACATCCCCAACATAAGCAACAGGAAAACCTTTTTGTTTTAATTCTTCAATTTGCTGTTCTGCATTGCTAACCCCTTCTCTAGGGATTTTAAGCATGGCTTTGGCATGCAAAGGAATATCAGGTCTAGACCATGCATCCTGTGCAGGTGATAAATCATCTGTATTGGTTTCACCGGTGACTTTAAAAACTGTGACCGTTAATTTTTCAGCAACTACAGGTTTAGTAGTGAACCATTCAGCGTCAGCCCAGGATTCAATAATTTGTTTTGCAAACACATTACCTGCATCCGCTTTTTCTTTTACATCATGAAATGCATCAAATACCAATAAAGTATGCGATAAAGCCTTAACTACAATCGGTGCTAATGCATCGTTATCAAGCAATTCAACTAAAGGAGCAATGTTATAACCACCTAACATTGTGCCTAATAATTCTGTCGCTCTCGCAGCATCTAAGATAGTTGATACCACTTCACCTTTTGCAATAGCCGCAAGAAAACCTGCTTTTACATACGCCGCTTCATCCACACCCGCTGGTACACGATTAACCAGCAAATCGAGCAAAAACTCTTCTTCACCTACTGGTGGTTGTTTAATCAATTCAACTAAACCAGCAACTTGCTCGGCGCTTAAAGGTTTAGGAACGATTCCTTCAGCAGCACGTTCTGCAACATGTTCGCGGTATTGCTCTAGCATTATCTACCCTTGTAAAAGACTACATTAAAAGCTTTCAATTTTACCATATTATTCAAGCTGTTATAAGTACCCATCATTTTTCTAGTACGTCATAATTTTCACTTTTTATATAAAAACACCTCAAGCAATTGAATATTAAACATATTTTTAACTAGGCATTTTTATGCTGCTATTTAAAGCATCTTACATACACTGAGGTGAACATAATGAGATCGATCACCAACAACAATGAAGTCAATGCAATCAGAGCTATACTTCGCGCGGTTACGGATGTGAAGTATATATTCATAGAAACTTTAAGTAATGAATTTACTTCAAAAACTGACGTAGCTGTTTATGCTTACCTTGCACCTATGGATATAAAACAATTGTTCACAGACTATTTACAGCAGAATAAAACCGTTAGAGATTTTTTGTTAGGTTTTGTGTAAAACAACACCTCAATTTTATTTAAATAGCATCTAAATGTTGCCGCAAAAATTCGGGGATACGTTTGTCCAACCAATAACGGGGATTAAAAGGATTTGCTCCAGTAACAAAACCCACATGCCCTCCTCCTTGGGTTATCTCCAAACATACTTTTGAAGATAATTCATGAGGATGAGGAATAACATCTCGCGTCATAAAAGGATCATCGTGTGACTGTATGAGTAAGGTTGGAATTGCGATTGATTGCAGAAAATATCGCGAGCTGGATTTTTTATAATAATCCTCTGCACTTAAAAAACCATGCAGCTTAGCAACTACTTGGTCATCATATTGCCAAAATGATTTCACTTCTGACAAATCCCCTAACTGGTTAATTTTTTCTGCTTCGTCTATATGTCCATTTCTCGTTAAATGCGCTACCTTATCAATTAAATACTGCTTTAATTCAGCAATTAAGTTTCCTCGGTAAACACGAGAAAAACCAGAATCTAATTTTGTTGCACAAGTACTTAAGACAAAAGGAACGGAAACTGAAACAGCAGAAAACAACGACAGCTTGTCACCCTGTTCACCCAGCCATTTTAATAAAACATTACCTCCTAATGAAAAGCCAACCGCGGCAATAGGTGTATCAGCTTCTCGTTGTCGCAAGGTTTGATAGAGAAAATTAATATCATCAGTTTCCCCCGAATGATAACAGCGAGCTAGGTTATTTGATTCACCACTACAACCCCTAAAATTTAAAGCCACACTACGAAAGCCTTGTGTGAGTAATACCTGCTGCAAACCTTTGACATACCCCGACTGAGAACTGCCAGCCAAGCCGTGTAATATCATGACAATTGGCTGCTTACCCTCTCCACACCAGTCAACATCAATAAAGTCATTATCAGGGGTGATTAACCTTTCTCGTTTGATATCCGCTAGACTAGAAACCTTTCTACATAACGCTGGATAAATAGTTTGTAAATGGCGGTTTTTTAACCACCATGCGGGTTTAAATGATGCAGTATTTTTCACTAATTTTTTTAAGCCACAATGGTTTTAGCATACTTAGACAAACTTTCAATAATCTGCAAATTCTTTTCATCACCTTCATATTGCTCGGTAAATGAATCCAGATTAGAAAAGTAATCTGACTTTATCGGCTCAAAAACGGCTTGCTTATGTGCTTGCCATTGCAGATGTTCTTTTGTTGTTAAAGTCTCTGGAAAATTTCTGGCACGGTATCTAAAGAACAATTCATTAAATCGTTTATCTGATACTGATAGATTTAATCTCGCTAATTTTTCGGGTGAAGATTTACGAATTTTACCAAACGCTTTTTTATCGTCAAAAGAAAAGAAGCTCGCGTACAACATGGCATCCACATCGCCTTTATTATCAAACTCTCTGTCTTGCTGAAACACTTCGGATACAACATCAGCTATATGAGGGTTGCTCTGTAAAAGTGCTAGATTTTCTGAACAGATTTTTTTATCTATACCTAATCGCTGAGCATTCTCAGGCAACAAGGTTTTTTCAATTGCAATAAATGGACATTTATTGATATGAACCAGCTTTAAAGGAATAGGCAATGCATCACCCAACTCCTCTCTCTTTGTGTACAGCCTTGCACGTATCTCGTCGGCAGATAGCTCTAATAATGGAGTCAAATTCTGCGATAAGTCAACCACTGCCACGGCATTGGTATTTGTTGGATGCCAAACAATAGGTGCAACTAAACCAGTATTACCTCTGACAGCGCCAAACATACCTGAAACATGTACTAAAGGGGTTATTGTATCGACATCTATCAGTGCTTTAACTTTGTTTTTATTTCTTAGCTCAAAATAATAATCAAATAGCTTAGGACACTTTTGTTTTATTAATTTTGCTATGGCGATGGTCGCATAAACATCAGATGTCGCATCATGCGCATTTTCATGAGTGATACCATTCGCCTGAGTTAATAACTCTAAGCGAAAAGTCGGCAAGCCCTGTTCATTTTTTGGCCATACTATACCATCAGGTCGTAATGCGTATGCAGCTCTTACTAGGTCGATAATATCCCAGCGAGAATTACTGTTTTTCCAGCTATATTCGTAAGGATCATAAAAGTTACGGTAAAACAGATTTCGGGAAAACTCTTCATCGAACCGAATGGTGTTATAACCAACCACACAAGTATTTGTTTGACTAAACTGTTGATTAATTCGCTTAGCAAAGGCATATTCAGCAATGCCTTCAGCTTGCGTTATATCGGGGGTAATCTGGGTAATAATGGCCGGCTCAGGATTAGGTAAGTAATCATCACTCAAGCGACAATAAAACATGTCGGGCTTGCCAATGATATTAAAATCCATATCAGTGCGAATACCGGCAAATTGCGAGGGCCTATCAAGAGAAGGACTTAAGCCCCAAGTTTCATAATCGTGCCAGTAAAAGGTAGCTTGTTGAGCTTTCATTTAAAATTAGAGAATTGCAGATGAAATAATGAATGCAGGATAGGCAAAGAGGCTTTCTTGCTTATCAAATATTAGAATAATGAGCAGCTTATCACTTTGCCCACCCTACAAAATCATATTATATTGATAACTTGGTTTTAGTTATTTAATTGAGACTAAGGCTCTTAAAACATCTGTTCTGCTGACTATCCCAACTAAATCTTTTTCATCAAATACTGGATAACTTCTTAAAGAGGTATCTTGAAATTTATCGGCAAGATCGACAATACTGGACTCAGCATTTACAGATAAAATTTCCTTAGTCATAAAGTCTTCTACTTTACCACTCATACCTTGGTTGTATGAAGCACCCAACACTACTTTCATGCAGTCTTTTTCTGAAAACATGCCTACGAGCTTGCCATTATGATCAAGCACAGGGGCGCATGTAATCCTGTGATCCAGCAATTGCTTTATAGCAATTAAAGCATCGGCATCTGGTTTTACAGTCATTATATTTTTAGTCATATAATCTGCAATTGTGATTTTTGCTAACATAAATATATCCTCATTATTATTATGGGCATAACGGATAGAGCAGACTTCAATTTACATGTTTAATCTAAAATTGCGGACTGAAGTCCACTCTACAATATTTTTAACTTTTTTAATCGACAGATTTTTTCAAAATATCAGGGTTAAACTCAATTTT
>DAOWHF010000152.1:0-13252 GCA_030641565.1 Methylomarinum sp. | reverse complement strand
TGCGTGTTTTTTCTTATGTAAGAATGCTAACGGATATATTCCAGTAGCAGTTCATTAATTTCGTTAATATCCAATGCTTCCGAATCAAAATCTTCACCTAACCATTCCAGCATACTGTCGTGTTCCGGGTACTCAGGATCATTAATTGCATCCAGAAGTTCTGCGTAACCCCAAATACCACCACAATCTTCAGGCGGACAGGCTCTTTTCCCTTTGATACAACGTGGCAGCTTATGATCTGTACTGAACGGTAATATTTTTTCCAGGAGTATTTTGTGTTCCCAGCCATCACCAAAATCATATTCATATTTGATTAAATCTTTTTCTGATTTTAATAACTGGTTTATTTTGTATTTGGCTTCATCTTCCAACTCCATATAACTATCAAAGTCATCATCTTTTATTCCATAAAAGACATCGTTGGCTATAAACTGATGAAGGTGATCGTTAGTCCAGCCCATTGCAATTTGAATGCTTAAGTGGAAGTCCTCAAGTGACATATTGCTAGAGACTAACACTCTACGCCAAATCGGTGGTTTTCCCCCTGTTAGCGTTATTTTTATTTGGTAAATATTTCTGAGCTGAGTTACTGGCATCTTGTTTTTTGTTTTTGTTTAAATTTGAGGCGTGAACTTTTGGTTGGACTATTCTATTCGATGTCGTTCACGATTCAAGGTCTTGGCAATTCTAAAGTATTGCACTAAAGGAATATTTGATGGACAGACGTAACTACAGCAGCCACATTCAAAGCAATCATTCAGGTTGTATTGTTCTTCCATTACATCATATTTACGTTTTGCTGCCAGCATCCCCAGTTCTGAAGGGTTTAGGTTTATAGGGCAGACTTGTAAACACATGGAGCATTTTATGCAGGGTAGAATATCGTCACGTTTAGTGGCGCGTTTATCCAGTACTAAAACAGCTCCAGTGCCTTTTTTAACTGGGGTATTTAAAAACCCTGCGGGCATACCCATCATTGGGCCACCTAAGATTAATTCAGCTTCGTTGCCGGTAAATTCTGCATGCTCAAGAATATGGCTTAACGGTGTGCCGAGTGGAACCAGATAATTCCCTGGTTTGTTAAGGTCATCGCCAGTGATGGTCACAATGCGTTCGATTAAGCCTTGTTGGTAAGGTAGTAATTCACCTATGGCCGCTAATGTCGCAACGTTAAAAATAGCAACCCCAATGGATGAAGGTAGTTTTCCTGATGGAATTTCCTCTCCCAATAGAGAATACACCAGCATTTTCTCAGCGCCCTGAGGGTATTTCGTGGCGACGGCTTCTATGGTAATGCTGCCATCGTCAGGTAGTTGCGGTTTTATCGCTTCAAGAACGTTAATTTTATTGTCTTCTATCCCAATAATGGCTTTAGGGGCGTCAACCGATTTCATGGCGATACGTATACCACGCAGTAAATACTCGATTTGCTCAAGCATTACTCGATGGTCAGTGGTTAAAAAGGGTTCACACTCACAGCCATTAATGAGGATGGTATGAATATTACAATCATCTGGAATATTCATTTTAACGTGGGTAGGGAAGGAGGCTCCACCTAGCCCAACCATACCTGTATTTTGTACCGCTTGAATCAGTTCTTTACGGGACATTTGCTCAAAGTCTTTAAACTCACTGGCAAGTTGCGTTTGTGTTGAACTAAGTGCCGTATCGATGATAATCGCCTGCTCTTTATTGCCTCTGGCGTTAGGTACTAAATCAATTTTTTTTATAGTGCCAGTAACTGAGGCATGCAGAGGTACGGACATAAAACCATCAGCTTTAGCAATTAGCTGGCCACGGCGGACTTGTTGACCTACATGTACTACTGGAATCGCAGGTTTACCGATGTTTTGAGATAAGGGCAAAATAATTTGAGCAGCAAAAGGCAGACGACGCGTTTGGTGGTCGTGTGTTTCTTCTTTAAACCCTTCGGGATGTAAGCCGTGAGGGAATGTTTTTTTGCCAAAAAGCTTGAATAGATTCATAGGTGCTTTAAGCGATGGATGCCTGTTTTATATGGGTGAGGCTAAAGCCTCACTTCCATTACTGAAATTTTTCAGCGCGTTTGATCAATTTGTCCAGATTTGGTTCATCAGGATTCCATGGTGTACCTGGGTGGATAATCACCGCAGTACATTTTTCTGCTGAACGTACAATGTCCTCAAAAGTGCCTTTGGTTGGGTCTATGACGATGGCCTTTTTCTCTGCATTGTATTGAAAAATACCCGGTGCAATATCGACACATTCATCACAGGTTGTACAATCCGGTGTTTCAATCCAGACCGGCTCAAATGCGGGTGCGGCAGGTTTTTTATCGGCCGTTTCTTTTTTAGCTGCTTCAGCGGCTGGTTTTGGCTCTGGTGCTTTTGGTGCAGCAGGTTTAGGTGCAGGTGCAGTGGGTGTTTTTGCAGCCACTGTCGGTACGTCGGCCAAAATACGGGTTAAAGCGCCGGCATCACCACCAACCATACTCATTAAGCCTTCCGTTATGGTCTGTGCCATTTCAGCTTTGGCTTGGTCGGCAATCGCTTGGGTATCAACTTCTACACGGTTATTGCCATTTAAACCTTTTAAAGTGTGCCAAAACTCTTTACGTTCTTGGGTGGCTGATACCATGCTCGCAGAAACGACGACTTTAAGTAAATGGTTGCTTTGCGGATGCACTGCCCAAATGAAAGGTATGTTCTCAGCTTGGTCACGATCAGACATTTCAATATATTCAGTCAGTAATACCATGTCATCTGAGCTGCTGTCTGCTGAAACGGCTTTAAAGTGATGCGCATATTGTGCTTCAGTAAGTGCCCAGTCAGCATAGGTAAGAGGTACGTCCATAGCAAACTTGTTACCGTATTCATCGGTGTAATCTAATGAATAGATAATCCAGTCTTGATCTAAGTCAGGATTGCCGGCTAGACAGATGCATTCTTCCCATGTTTTTCCAAGTCTGGGATCAAAAGTAGTTAGTGGATAAGCGCGAGATTCAACCGCTAATTTACTTTGTAAGGTTAGCGAGTTGTTAGCGATTCCATTTTCAGGCTGGTTTGATGCGTAAATACTCCATAAAGCAGGACCTCTATAATTGAGGCCATCGATAAAACCGGCTAATAAATGCGAGGTATTTGAGATTGAACCTTGTTGGACATAAGCGGTACGATGCGCCATTGCAATAAGGCTTAATTCTTTACGTGTGCTATCAGAGTCATTAGGTAGTTGATTATCTAATACCAGTACTTTAATCGGCAAGCCGGAGATAAGGCTATGAGATAAGTTTTGGAAGCCGGAGTCAAAGCTGCTGCCTTCTGCACCGAGTGTAACTAATGGCGGGCAGAGTAAATATTCTTCTTCACTAAACTGACGCCAGTCAAAGTAAGCAAAAAACTTATCATGTTCGGTTTTATCATATTTACCTTTAATTTCCAGCTCGGCAATACGCATAGCTTTAAAGCCTTCTGCCATTTTAACCATGTGACCTTCAAAAAGCCCCATTGCTAATGAGGGTGCATCTTGAGATAAATGGCTGGCCCAAGGGAAAGGATAAGGATTGTATGGAAAGTTTGCTGTGCGCTCAGAAGCTTTATTGCTACTTTCTGTCATGCCTAAGTTAGCACGACCTTCACCAGATAAGCCTTGGCTATAACTCCATTTTAGGTGTTTTAACTTGGCAACAATTTGTAATGCCCAGCGTAACCATTTTGGATCAATAGGCTGGATTGCTTTGTCTTTATCTAGCGCACCGCTTAGACGCGATAAGGTAAGATCAACACTTTGATTCTCATCTATAGCTGTTTCCAGTGCATCAATATCCGTAATATCCAATGTTTCTACCAGTTGCAGACGGATATGTTTTTCCATGTCTGTAATCAGCTGATTGATATGTTGAATATGCTGTTCAACACGTGGCTGCATTAAAGCGGTGACAGTGCTGGTAAATAGATGAATAGCGACTTTCTCACCACTACCTGCGCGGGTGTTATCACTATTAAGCATGGAGTTATGGTTTTTCTTGTCTAGTAACAAGGTATCCAAAACGCCATCTTTTGCTTGCAGGTCGTCAATGCGACTGTACTTTTTATTAGATGTCGGTAGATCCAGCCAATAATCCCAGTTTTTACGCAGGATTTGAGTCGATTCAGCTGTTTGCTCAACCACAGTAAGTGCCTCAGTTTCACACACGCTGACACATTCCATACAGCCTTTACAACTGTCTGGATTAATGGTGATAGAGAATAAGCCGCCATTTCTAGGCATACGGCTGTTCATATCATCATGATACGGTTCGGTCAGCGCAAATTTAAATGAACCTGAAACCTCTTTAAACCATTCAAACTCTTGAGCTACTTCGTCTCTTTCAGGCTCTGCATATTCCTTAATGGTATCGCCAATCGCTTTGGCGAGAATAGGGTCTAAGGTAGTGCCTACTGATTTGTTAGCAGTTAACTCATGGTATTTCTTTTCTGCTGTGCGAATGGCACGGCGCAAATGCTTAACGGTATGGCCTGATTTTTCAATACGTTTGATATTGGTTTCAAAAACTTCATTAACGGTATTGATTAAACCGGGAATTGCGCTGTCAGGGCATGAGCTATAGCAATTTCCACAGGCGGTACAGTTTTCTGGTGTCCACTGAGGGTGTTGCGAGCGATTTGCTGTCATATCTGCAAAAACACCGGTTGCCGCAGGGACAATGCCTAAAGCGATAAATGGGTCAGCCAGGTTTTTGGGCGATTTATTATCGTTATATAAATACCCTGTTTGATTCCAAAAACGATGGATGTCGGCAATAGCCTCTTCATTTGCTGGTTTTTGTTGCAACAGTAAAGGGGCTGAGCTGCTATCTAGTTGTGAGGTAGATGAACCACCTACAGTCATTTCAGCAACGACTATTTCTTGAGCCGCGTTATAACTGCGTTTAACCAAGTCTAAGTCATTATCAATAGCAGCTTGAATTTCTTCTTCTGTTTTATCAAGCAGCTCAATAATAGGACTTACTTTAAAAAATACCGATTTAAATACGCTGTTTTGTAAGTCAAGCTGTAAGTGCAGGTCATCATTACTTTCTTGGGCGATTTTAATCGCATCAATAAAAAAGACTTTAATTTGTTTGTCAGAAATCGTTTGTTGGGCGTGAGCAGGAAAACTACCCCAGACATCTTGAGCATTGGATAACGGGCTTTGGATGATAAATATACCACTGTCAGTTAATCCGGCTAACGGGTCGCAATGATTAAATACATTAGGCTCAGTAGCAATTACCGTGTTGAGGGCATCGTATGCATTGTTTAAACGTAGTGCTTCAGAGGCTGCGGTTAAGTAAAACGTAGTGGGCTGAGCTTTTTTCTCTACCCCATAATGTGGATTTGCTTTAACTTCTAAGTCAAATTGTTCAAAAAGGGTTTGAGCTAGATCTTGACCTGCACGGCTACTTTTTCGGCCACCAAGCGCGTGAATACGTACTGTTGTTGCACTTTCAGGGAGTAGCTTAGGATTTTCTGCACCATTTAAAGCCAGTTGAGCAATAGTCGGGTAGGCTTCAATAATGGACTGTTGCTGTATTTCTTGTTGTGGTGACAGAGATTTTTTATGAACAAAATCTATGCCTAGGTAGAAAAACTTTTGCTGTTTACCTTCGGGCAGCATGTTTTCTACTGCCGCAATAATATCTTTAGCTTGAATCTCAAGACCACCTAAGCCAAAACAAGCTGAATATAAAGGTGATGCATCCGTGGTTTTGCTGTAACTGGCATAGTCAGCGAATGCAGCGCTTTTAGTATTGCCATTATCGATAGCTTTACTGATTGTGCTACGGATTTCAGCAATAATAGGTAAGTCTTCCGACAGTGGCTGGTCGGTTCTTTCTAGAACTAGTATACCTTTACGGCCTTTAATAAGGTGGCTGATTAAGTCACCGGGAAAAGGTCTAAACATCGTCATGTCAACAACGCCAACCTTTAATTTACGGCTAGTGCGTAGGTGATCTGCTGTCACTTCAGCTGTATTTAACACGCTGCCCTGAGCGATAATTAAATAATCTGCATCATCACATAGATACTGATTAATACGTTGATAACGGCGACCGGTTAATTCAAACCATTCATCCATACAGTGATCGGCAATTTCAGCGACATGATCAAAGAAATAAGGGCGCTGTCCGGCAACACTTTGCATATAGCTATCTGAGCCTTGTACGCCACCTGATTGAGTAGGCTGATCTACAGTCCATGTTTCAGGTACACGACGGCGTGATTTGCCATATAAAATGTTTTGCGCAGGGGTTGGCGTGCTAATAATATCGTCAGGCAGTCCAGTAAATTCTTCGATTAACTCACGTTCAGGCAAATTAAGCGGTTCAATTAAATGCGAGGTTAAAAAACCATCTTGGGCAACCGCCGCAGGGTTTAAGCTAAGCTCGGCTATTTTGCGGCTGATAATATTAAGATCAGCAGCCGATTGGTTGTTACGAGCAAATAATTGAATAAAGCCAGTATCGTCCATGCTGTGGTAATCATCATGTCCACAATGGTTGTTAGATGTGGCTTTGGTGATTGCTTTGCAGGCAATATTTAAAACATAAGGCAGTCTTTTCCCTACAGCGGCGTATAAGGACTCATGCATGGAAGCAAGGCTTTGTGCTGAAGAGCTAAAGTGAGTGGCTCTTAAACCCGATAAAGACAAGCCTGCGGTGACAGTTGCCGCTGCATGATTATCTTCGGGGTTAACCGATATTAGGGGACGGTTAGATATATTAAGGTGACCCTTGGTTTTTTCCTGATTCCAGCCAGCGCTCATTCCAGACGCAGTGGTTGAAAGGTAAGCTCCTGCAGCATCACTCGATTCTCTTTCACACATAATAACGGCAGTGTTGCCATTCATTACTTTGCGGATGCCAGGGTATTTGAATACGTTATTTTGTTTTTTCTTACCAAAAAGGGCCATTATTAACCTATGTCATTCAAGGGTTTTATGTAAAAGAGATTTATACTTGAGGCAATGATTCAGTACGCATAGATTTTTTAGCCGCTTTGCCTACGCTAGAACGTGTTGTACCTAGTTTGCTATCAATCCAAACGATAGCGCCAGTTGGGCATCGTTCTATGGGGGTTCGGTCTACCAAAATTTCATCATATTTTTTGAAATCAATCACCGCAAGGTTGTTTTTAATTTCAATTAAACCTTCTGGTGCATCAACTACGCATTTTTCGCAGGCTGTACAAGCCACTTCACATTCTTCTTCGGCTTTATCGCCTTCATCCAGACTTTTGCAAGCGACAAATAGTTGGTGGCTGACAGGCTGTAAAGAGAATAGGTCTTTAGGGCAAACCACTATGCAATCATTACATGCCGTGCATTTATCCTCTATAACAATGGGCAGGCCGTGTTCATCCATAAAAATGGCATCAAAATCACAGACATCTGCACAGTCAGCAAGCCCTAAACAGCCCCAGCTACAGCCTTTACCTCCACCAGAAACAGCGGCCGCTGCCTGACAAGTTTGCAAGCCTTCATATTTGGCGCGAGTATAAGCTACATGAGTTCCGCCTGCACAGGCAAGCCGAGCAACTACTTTTTCGGTATCACCCATATCAACACCCATGTAAGCAGCAATTTCTGCATTACCTTCGGGTGTATTTACCGTACAAGCTGATGGGTTTTTTGCACCACTAACAACCGCTTCAGCAAAAGGGCGGCAACCCGGTACGCCACATGCACCACACTGCGCCTGAGGCAGCATGTCGTCTACCTCCTCAATACGAGGGTCTTCGTAAACAAATAGCTTTTTGTTGGCAATGGCTAAAATAATCGCTAAAACAACGCCAAGTACCACCATAAACAGAGCGGCAGTTACGATGCTAGAAATCATTTTGCTTCTTTAAATAACGAAATCATATAAAGCTTAAGTCCATAATAATGGGGTTTAAGATAACCGTTAATTATACACAAAATTGGTTTTCTGGGGATAATGAAAGTTTCTCTGTATCTAACTATATGATTATATGGTAAATGTATTGATTTGTAATGAGAATGATTTTCACTTGCAGGAGGCTTTTGGGGTAAATAAAACAGTTTGGTCTGCTGCTTTCTTAAGGTGTTTGAAATTGCTTTGTTGGATATATATCTGAGTTCAGTTTTATTTGGTGAAGGCTCTATTTCATTCAAGCAAATAGAGCCTTAACCTGGTTATGACTATCTAAGTAATAATAAAGGTTTTTTAGTGTTAACCAGCATTTTATGGGTGAAGCTACCTAATAACATATCGTGTAAACGGGTATGGCTAAAGGCTCCCATAACAGTTAAGTCTATCGCATGCTGATCTTGGTAAGCGCATAACTCCTGGTCTGCTTTGCCTTTTAGTTTGGCAGTTACAACGTCTATATCATTAGCGGCTTGTAATTTATCAGTCGCTTGGTGTAATAGTTTTGCTGCTGTTTCTTCATTATTATTAACACAGACTAAATGACAGGTCAGTCCTTTATATAAGGGGCTGGATGCCACCATATCAACCGCTTTATCTGCCGCTGAACTGCCATCATAAGCAACCATGATGCACTCTGGTGTTTTAAATGTGTCATTAACGATTAAAATAGGACGGTGTAGAGAGCGGATGACTGCTTCCAGTTTTGCGCCTATTTTGTTTTCTTGGCTCTCATGGACTTGACCTCTTAAACCAAGAACCAAAACACGGGTATTTTCTTCTAGATCTATGACAGATTCAATTAGATCACCATGCCGCTGCGTACTGCTTGGGTAGCATATGCCCTGTTTTTCAATATGCTCTTTAGCCGCTTGTAAAATCAGTTTGCCTTGTTGCATTTTTAATTTACTTTGCTGTTGCTCAAGGTTGCTAATTTCTTCCAGTAAATGTTCTTGCGTCCCTAAGCCGATATTTCCAGAAAGATCTGTTGATGTGGATGTTTCGTGGTGGTGGTTTATGGTATGCAATAGTTTTAATGGTGCATCTACCTTTTCAGAAATCCATGCGGCATAATCGCAAACTGATTCAGTGAGGGCGGAGCCATCGATGCAGGCAAGTACTTGTGCTTTTTGAGTGTTCATTAGTGGCCTCCCATTATTTTTTCAATTTCTTCAGGGTTATCATGGATGCCAAAACGGTCAATAATGGTCGAACTGGCTTCATTCTGACCGATTAATTCGACATCGGCACCTTCTCTACGAAACTTTAGCACGACTTTGTCTAAAGCAGAAACAGCGGATATATCCCAGAAGTGAGCGTGTGTTAAATCAATGGTTACTTTATTTACAGCTTCTTTAAAATCAAAGTTAGAAACAAAACGGTCTGCTGAGTTAAAGAAAACCTGTCCATGAACATGATAAATACGTGTTTCAGTAACATCATCCATCACTGAGCCAACATACATAAAGTGGCTGATTTTATTGGCGAAGAATACAGCGGCTAATAGTACGCCAACAAATACACCTAATGCTAAGTTATGACTCCAGACAACTACAATAACGGTAGATAGCATAATGATATTGGCTGATAAAGGATGTTGTTTTAAATGGATGATTGATTCCCAGCTAAACGTACCGATAGATACCATGATCATGACAGCAACTAATGCCGCCATAGGGATTTGTTTAATCCATTCGTCTAGGAAAACCACCATAATCAGTAAAAACACACCAGCAACCATGGTTGATAAACGTCCACGACCGCCCGATTTTACGTTGATGATAGATTGACCGATCATCGCGCAACCCGCCATACCACCTAGTAGTCCAGCACCTATATTGGCAAAACCTTGGCCTTTACATTCGCGGTTTTTATCACTCGTTGTATCGGTTAAATCGTCAACAATAGTGGCAGTCATTAATGATTCCAATAAACCCACAACCGCTAAAGGAACAGAGTAAGGCAAGATGATTTGCAGTGTTTCCCAGGTAAGAGGAACTTCTGGCCAGAGGAAAATAGGTAAAGTGTCGGGTAGTTCACCCATGTCACCAACCGTACGAATATCCAGCTGTAAGTACATGGCAACACCGGTTAATACCACAATGCAGACCAATGGTGACGGTAGGATCTTGCCAATAACAGGGATGTAGGGAAATAAGTAGATAAACCCTAAGCCTGCTGCTGTCATTGCATAGACATGCCATGATACATTGGTTAGTTCAGGTAACTGAGCCATAAAAATCAAAATGGCGAGGGCATTTACAAAGCCTGTTACTACGGAACGAGATACAAAGCTCATTAAGCTGCCTAGCTTAAAATAGCCCGCAATAATTTGTAGTACACCTGTCAGTAAGGTAGCGGCTAGTAAATACTGTAAGCCGTGGTCTTTAACTAAGGTGACCATTAATAAAGCCATCGCACCTGTCGCGGCAGAGATCATTCCTGGGCGACCACCGATGATGGCAGTAATAAAGGCGATACAGAAAGAGGCGTATAACCCCACTTTAGGATCTACACCTGCAATAATTGAGAATGCGATTGCTTCTGGAATTAGTGCTAATGCAACAACCGTTCCCGCGAGTACGTCCCCACGGATGTTGCCTAGCCAATCTTGTTTTTTTGATAATAAGAGCATGTAAGTCCTAAAGATAGAGGGTAGTTGTTGTCTTAAGTACCTAAATTAAGGTAACCGATTAGAATAACAATATCCCCCATGAAAGGCAATATTCAAATAGTGAACTTCTTTGAAAAAAGTAGGCATGTTTCTGGTAGTTATTGTTACGTTGTTATAGCAAGTTGATTTTTGTCTAAATCAATGACTAATCTGGCTTTCTGAGTTGTCTCAGATAATGGAGGTTATAATCCGCATAACTGCTTTGCTGTTGAGTCTTTTCTTTACAATAACCTATATAGCGCATAAAGTGATTAGTCAATTATTCAATTGGATAAAGCTGTGCTTAAACATAAAGAACTATGGGAAACTTGTTTTCCAGAATTTATACAGTGTGGTGAGTCAACCATCATGAGCTTGATGGAAAGTGCAACTTTGGCAAATATTCCTGCAGGGCAGCAAGTTTTTGCTTCTGGAAGTCGTTGTGAAAATTATTTATTGTTGCTGAAAGGTTCTGTAAAAGCACAATTAATTTCTGAAAATGGTAGAGAAATGTTGTTGTATCAAGTACTACCAGGTGACTCTTGCGTATTAACAACATCTTGCTTACTAAGTGGAGATCAATACCCTGCTGAAGCCTTTGCTGAAGAAGATGTCTCAGCATTTATTATTTCATCACATGCTTTTTATCGCTGTCTTGAGCAGTCTGCTTTTTTTAGAGAATTCGTTTTTAAAAATTTTGCGGCACGACTCTCTCTTGTCATAGGGCGTTTAGGTGAGACGGTTTTTGAAGGGATTGAATGGCGTTTGGCTAAAGAGTTATTGAGTGCAGATACAAAGATATTGCATGTGACCCATCAGGAATTAGCGATTAAACTCGGCTCTGCCCGCGAAGTTATTTCCAGAAATTTGAAACAATTTGAAACAAAAGGTTGGGTTAATTTGAATAGAGGGACAGTGACTATTACTAATATTGATGCGCTAAAAAAACTGACCAGCAGTAATGTTCGCCATTGAATAATATTCAATGGCGAATGTATACACTTTAATTGAGCGCAATTTTCATCAATTTTTTATGTTATTTAATCTAGATTGCTCGTCTTGTTCTGTTGCTGCATCATCTCGTTGTTCATTGCCAATAAACCTTAGAATAGTAAAACCTATTATGCCTCCAACAAAACAAGCCATCAATAAAGGCAAAGCAAAGGGAATATCGTGATGGTCTCTCATATCCATTTGTAAGACAGAAGAAAAAATACTTAGCATAAAATCTATCATTTTAATGTCCTCTTTTTTTATAAAATGTGCACTCACTTTTACCCGGGTTGAAAAAGGTAAAAGTGAGTGTCAAATATATATTAGAGGATGATAAATTAGATAACAGTGATAAAGTCACATAAAACCAATCATTTTTGTTGGTTATTTATATGTCAATGAATTAACCGTACCAGCATTTGGATAAAAGTATTTTAGAATAACCCTGTGATTATACCGTCATCGGTAATATCAATACGTTCAGCAGCGGGTACTTTAGGTAATCCTGGCATAGTCATCATATTGCCTGCGATAGCAACGATAAAGCCCGCACCATTAGCCAATTTTACTTCACTAATTTCAACCGTATGTCCTGAAGGTGCACCTTTAGCTGTTGGGTCGGTAGAAAAAGACATTTGTGTCTTTGCTATACAGATTGGGAATTTACCGTACTGTTCTTGCAAGGCCTTAATTTCACCATGTACTTTAGGGCTGGCTGTTATGCCGGCTGCACCGTAAAGTTTAGTTGCAATGGTTTCAATTTTTTCCCAAAGTGGTAAGTCTTCATCGTAAACATAAGTAAATTCAGGCTCACGGTTATCAACAATATTAAGTACTTCTTGGGCAAGTTCTTCAGCGCCTGCACCGCCTTCTGCCCAGTGCTTGGAAACAACGCATTTTGCGCCTAATGCCTCACATTTTTCTTTTAATAATGCAATTTCTGCATCGCTATCAAAAGTAAAGTGATTGATACAGATGACACAAGGTAAGCCATAGTTATTATTAATATTGTGTAGATGACGTTCTAAGTTTACAAAACCAGCTTCTAATGCTGCTAGGTTTTCGTTGTTTAGGTCGTCTTTGGCTACGCCACCGTGGAATTTTAAGGCTCTGACAGTTGCCACTAATACCACGGCAGATGGCTTTAAACCAGCCATACGACATTTGATGTCGATAAATTTTTCCGCACCTAAGTCTGCACCAAATCCTGCTTCTGTAATGGCATAATCAGCCAGTTTTAATGCTGTTTTTGTTGCGGTTACGGTATTACAGCCATGTGCGATGTTGGCAAATGGGCCGCCATGAATAATCGCAATATTGTTTTCTAAAGTTTGTACCAGGTTGGGTTTAATAGCATCTTTTAATAATGCAGCCATAGAGCCTTGGGCTTTTAAATCTCTGGCATAGATTGGTGTCACACGATCTGCTTTATACGCGACCACAATGCGACCTAGGCGTTCTTTTAAATCTGCACGACTGGTCGCTAGACATAAAATAGCCATAATTTCAGAGGCAACAACGATATCGTAACCGTCTTCACGTAGATAGCCGTTTGCTGGGCCACCTTGTCCTACAGTGATTTTACGTAATGCACGGTCATTCATATCCACTACACGTTTCCATTGCACGCGTCTTGGGTCAATGCCGAGTGCATTGCCGTGATTGATGTGGTTATCAATCATTGCTGAAAGCAAGTT
>DAOWHF010000100.1:0-6871 GCA_030641565.1 Methylomarinum sp. | reverse complement strand
CTGAAATGCAGGTAAGCAAGGAAAGGGTGGTTTTTGTCGGTGATTCTAATCATGATTTGCAAATGGCAGAAAACGCAGGTGTCGCTGCAATTGCAGTATTATGTGGTGCAAATTCTAAAGCTCAGCTGTCGTCCTATCAATCGATAGCGTGTTTACAGCAAACAACTGAATTATTAGATATTTTATAAAGGTCAAAAGATGGAAAATCAACAAGGTGATGAGATGGACGCAAAGTCTAAAAATGAACAAACCTCTGGGTGGGAAAGAGACGTACTAGAAAAATTAGCGATGGCAGCAGTGACTGAGCAGCGTAGGGCGAGACGCTGGGGTGTTTTTTTTAAAATGCTGATGATGCTTTATTTGCTTGCAATTGGTGGCATGGCTCTTTATCCAAAATTCGAAAAAAACATGGCTAGCAATGATAAGGGGCATACTGCAATTGTTGATGTGATAGGCGTTATTGCGGATAGTGAGGCCGCTAATGCGAATAGTATTATTGAAGGCTTAAGGGATGCATTAAAAGATAAGCAAACCAAAGGAGTTATTCTTAATATTAATTCACCTGGGGGCAGTCCTGTACAGTCAGCCTATGTTTTTGAGGAGATTAGGCGACTTAAAACTAAGCATCCCGATACACCTATTTATGCTGTAGTCAGTGATATTTGTGCCTCTGGTGGTTATTATATTGCTTCAGCAGCAGACAAAATCTATGTTAATCAATCCAGTATGATAGGTTCAATTGGTGTGATTATGAATGGTTTTGGCTTTGTAAATGTGATGGAAAAGCTGGGTGTTGATCGACGTCTGTTAATTGCGGGTAAGCATAAGGCGCTAATGGATCCTTTTTCTCCAGTCAATAGTGAAGAGTCAGCCCATATGCAAACGTTATTGGATGATGTGCATCAACAGTTTATTGGTGCAGTTCGTGCTGGACGTGGTGATCGCTTACAGGAAACTGAAGATATGTTTTCTGGCTTGATCTGGACCGGTACACAAGGTATTAAACTAGGTTTGGCCGATGACTTTGGTAGTGTTGATTCAGTAGCACGAGATATTATTGGTGTTAAAAAGAAGCTAAACTTTACACCTCAAGAGCGTTTGCTAGATAAAATTGCAGGTAAATTAGGGGCTACGTTTGGTCATGCATTGGGTAGTGCGGTTAATGGAATATCAATGCGTTAATTGGCTATACTTCACCGCGTGAAGTATATATGAAAGGTTCAGTTAGGATTCATGCTGAATCTTTTATTCTTTGTTCATGTTTTGGTGGTTGTTTGGCAGCCTTTCTACTTGCATTTTTACAGTGTGGTCCGAAATAAATACTTTTTACGGGTTGGTTATGTCAGTTTTTATTAAAGTTTTTTTATTAACATTCTGCTTGTTTCAGACTGTTTATGCAGGAAACGAACTGGTTTTTTCTATGTTAAGCCTGGATCAGGCAACAAAAAAAATTATTGATGCAACTCAAAGTAAAGTATTAGGCGCCAAAACAGAGCAAGTCGAAGGTAAGAAAATATACGTTATTAAAGTATTAACGATTGATGGGCGAGTGCAACACATTAAGGTTGATGCAGATAGCGGTGAGATTCTTAAATAAGGAAGTGCAGTGCGTATTTTAGTCGTTGAAGATGAGCTGACACTCAGTCAGCAAATACAAGATTTTTTTTCAAATAAAGGGTTTGCTGTTGATGTCGCAAATACAGCAAATGATGGTTACTATCTGGCAAAAGAATACCCAATTGATGTTGCTGTTATCGATGTGGGTCTGCCCGATTTCTCAGGTATAGAGTTAGTGACTCGGTTAAGAAAAGAAGCGATTAATACACCAGTGTTACTTTTAACCGCTAGAAGCCGTTGGCAAGATAAAGTCGAAGGATTAGAATCTGGAGCGGATGATTATTTGGCCAAACCCTTTCATTATGAAGAATTGTTGGCAAGGGTAAATGCTTTGTTAAGACGCTCGCAAGGCAAAGCGCATCCTGTTTTAACTTATGCCAACATTCAACTGGACAGCTTATCCCAAGATGTCAGGGTTGCTGGTGAAAAAGTCGAGCTAACAGCTTATGAATATAAAGTGTTGGAATATTTATTGTTCCGTAAAGGCGAAGTAGTGTCTAAAGCTGTTTTAACTGAGCATATCTATGATGAAGACTTTGATCGAGACAGTAATGTGATTGAGGTTTTTATCGGTCGATTGCGTAAGAAAATTGACCCTCAAGGTGTCACTAAGCCGATTGAAACCTTGCGGGGGAGAGGTTATAGAATTCCGCTAGATACCGAGTCGCAAGTGAATAGTGAAAATTAATTCATTAAGCTTTCGTTTATTGATTTCAGCAGGTTTTGTTTTAACCGCTTTTTTTGCTTTAGTTGCTTTTGTTCTAGAGCAAGGTTTTAGGGAAAGTGCAGAGCAAGCATTAAAAGAAAAGCTTCAAATTCATATTTATTCGCTTTTATCGGTTGCGGAATTGACGGGTAATGGTGAATTAAGTATGCCACAAACACTGCGTGAACCACGTTTTTCAAACCCGGGTTCGGGTTTGTATGCCTTTATTAATCAACAGAATACACGTTTAGTCTGGCGTTCTTTATCTGCTATTGGTGTTGATATATCTTCTTCTCAGTTATTAAAGGCTGGTGAATCTACTTTTGTAAAAGATGAAAATGGACGTTTTGTGCTCAGTTATGCCGTGATTTGGGAAAATGAAGCAGGATTAGAGCGGTATTATGTTTTTACTGTTGCAGAAGATGCTTTGTCTATTAGTAATCAGGTTGAGCGGTTTAGAGTAACGCTTAGGACATGGCTGTTTTTTATTGGGCTGTTGTTAGTATTGATTCAGTTTTTGGTTTTGCGTTGGAGTTTAAAGCCATTAAGAATAATTGTTAATGATCTGGAAGCAATTGAAGCCGGTAAAAAGAGTCGATTGGATGGTCAATATCCAGTTGAATTAACAGGCTTGGCCGGAAATTTAAATGCATTAGTGGTCAGTGAGCGAGCGCATTTAGAGCGGTATCGTAATACATTGGCTGATTTGGCCCACAGTTTAAAAACGCCTTTAGCGATCTTGAGAGGCTGTATAGAGCCAGTTGAGGTTAATAAAGTCGTTGTTGCTGAGCAAATATCCAGAATGGATGACATTGTGGAGTATCAATTGCAAAAAGCGGTAGCAAAGGGTCAAAATAAATTGGTAGGTAAGGTGGATGTTCCACTCGTTGTAGAAAAAATCATTCTATCGTTAAAGAAAGTATATTCAGATAAGCAGATTGCTTTTTCTTTTCAGTCAGATGAAAATTGTTTGATGTACTGCGAAGAAGGTGATGTTTACGAAATTGCAGGCAACTTATTGGATAATGCCTCTAAATGGTGCGATAAAAAGGTGGCGGTTAGCTTAATTTCCTTGGGTAAAGCGAGTGATGATTCATTTTCATTGCTTTTACAGGTTGAGGATGATGGGCCGGGTATTCCAACGCTAAAATTGGATGAGATTTTACAGCGAGGAATTAGGGCTGATGAAAATATCCAAGGGCATGGAATTGGTATGGCGGTTGTTAATGAGTTAACGGCACTGTTGGGTGGCAAGTTGGTAGCGGGAAGGAGTGAGCTGTTGGGTGGAATGAAATGGCAGGTATATTTTTGAAGATCTTTTCACGCAGAGAAGAACTTAGGAATGTGAATAAAATAACTTCGACAGCCTGGAAGTGAGGTTTTAGCCTCGCCTGAGTTATTCTTTCTAATGGTTTCTGTGTGATGACTTAATCAAAATTCTGGGTAAGCTGTGAAAAAATCAAAACAGTTATTGCCTAATTATATTTATTCAAGCATAATAGCTTCTCTTTCGGTCATAGACTGAAAACATTATGGTTACCGTGTCGGTCCTCTCGCAACGATACGCTGTAAACTCCGCCAGGCCCGGAAGGGAGCAACGGTAGCAGCAGATTCGTGTGCCGAGATGTGGCTGGCATGGTTTCCGCCCAATCTTATATTTTCCTCAGAGTCTCTAATGGCTTATCAGGTTTTAGCCAGAAAATGGCGTCCTCAGAATTTTACCCAACTTGTCGGTCAGGAACATGTTAGCCAATCGTTATGTAACGCATTGCAACATGACAGGCTTCATCATGCTTATTTGTTTACTGGAACTCGTGGCGTAGGTAAAACGACCGTCGCTAGAATATTAGCTAAAGCAATTAACTGTGAAAATCTTAAAGACTGTAATCCGTGTGGCGAATGTGATGTTTGTCGTGCATTTGATGAAGGTCGGTTTCTAGATTTAATTGAAGTTGATGCCGCCTCCCGAACAAAAGTTGAAGATACCCGTGACTTACTAGATAACGCGCAATATGCGCCTAATCAAGGGCGATACAAAGTCTATTTGATAGATGAAGTACATATGTTGTCTGGTCATAGTTTTAATGCTTTGCTTAAAACACTGGAAGAACCTCCACCTCACGTTAAGTTTTTACTGGCAACGACTGATCCTCAAAAAATCCCTGTTACAGTATTATCGCGTTGCTTGCAGTTTAATCTTAAACGCTTATTACCCGAACAAATTGATGCGCAAATGGCTTATATTTTAGGTCAGGAGAGCATTGTTGCGGATTCGTCGGCATTAAAATTATTGTCACGTGCGGCGGATGGCAGTTTACGTGATGGATTAAGTCTACTTGATCAGGCGATTGCATTCGGAAATGGTGAAGTTAGGCTGGAAACTGTTACTCAAATGTTGGGTACAGTAGCGCAGCAACCGGTTGATGATATTTTGTTGGCTTTAGCTAGTAATGATGCAGTGGCATTGTTACAAAAAATAGCCGATATTACTGAATTGACCCCTGATTTTGCTGATATTTTACAGCAGATCTTGCGGGTATTGCATCGCGTCACTTTAACGCAAACGATTCCTGGTTTTGTTGATAACGATTTTGACTCAGATAGTATTGCCGAGCTAGCGGGTAAATTGTTGCCTGAAGATGTACAATTGTTTTATCAAATCGCATTAATTGGGCAGCGAGATCTCGATTTAGCACCTGATCCACGCAGCGGTTTTGAAATGGTTATGCTGAGAATGCTGACTTTTAAACCAAATCCTGGAGCAGCTCAAACTAAAGCGCCTCAAGCTATTGTTGATAGGGCTAAAAAACTTGAGGTTAAACCATCGCTGGTTGCTTCAGTCGATAGTCCTGTGACGAATGTTGATGTACAGCCCCAGCAAACGCCAGTAAATCCTGAGGGTAACTGGGCTGAGCTGATAGTTGCTATAAAAGTAAGAGGTATGACTCGAGAGCTGGCTAATAATTGTGTGCTGGAAAGTCTGGATGATAATGCTTGTCAGCTGGTGTTGAGCCCAGGGCATACGCAGTTAATTAGCCCACGAGCAGAAGCAAACTTGCAAGAGGCGTTGCAAGGTTATTTGGGTAAAGCGATTAAATTAAGTATTAAAACCGAACAGAGTAATAGTACAACCCCCGCTCAGCAAATAACGAAACAGCGTGAAGACAGGCAGCAAGCGGCAGTGGATTCTATAAATGCTGATGATAATGTTCAGGCATTAAAAGACCAATTTGATGCCAGAGTCATGCCGGGTACTATTGAACCGATATAAATAATTAAGTACGGAGATAAAATGAAAAACGCACTGGGTAATATCATGCAACAAGCCCAAAAAATGCAAGAAGATGTAAAAAAAGCGCAAGAAGAGCTGGCATCTATGCAAATTCAGGGCGAATCGGGTGGTGGTTTAGTTACTGTTATCATGACAGGCAAGCGAGAAGTGAGAAAAATATCGATTGATGACTCATTGCTGGGTGATGATAAAGATATGCTGGAAGATTTGGTGGCGGCAGCAATTAATGATGCAGTTCATAAAGTGTCTAAAATGAAAAAAGAAAAAATGGCGGATATTACAGCTGGAATGCCTTTGCCTCCTGGTTTTCAAATGCCATTCTAATGCAGGGAAAAGGACTGTTAGGGCAGTTGATTCAAGATTTGTGTTGTTTGCCTGGCGTAGGGCCTAAATCGGCTCAGCGTATGGCATTTCATCTATTGCAGCGCGATAGAGCGGGTGCAAAGCAGTTGGCAAACACTTTGTTGCAAGCGACTGATGAAATTGGCTATTGCCAGCAGTGCCGAACCTTAACCGAAGACAAGTTGTGTGATATTTGTGTGCAGGGATCACGGGATCAATCACTGCTATGCATTGTTGAAAGCCCGGCCGATGTCTGGGTGGTTGATCAGGCGACTATTTTTAAAGGTGTATATTTTGTATTGCATGGACGGTTATCACCGCTTGATGGCATAGGGCCTGATGAATTGGGCATGGATTTATTGCAACAGCGTTTTGCTCAAGGTGAAATTAAGGAAATTATCTTAGCGACAAACTCCACTGTAGAGGGTGAGGCAACAGCACATTTTATTGCTGAAGTGGCTAAGAAGTATGATATTCAAGCAAGCCGTATTGCTCATGGTGTGCCTATGGGTGGCGAGCTGGAGTTTATTGATAGTGGTACTTTATCTCATGCTTTTGATGGGCGACGAGAGATGATCTAAATACTTAGGAAGTGAGGCTGAAGCCTCACTTCCTAAGTGTGCAAAATAGATGTTTAAGTGTAGCAATGATGAAAAGGTATAAAAATGACTGATTGTTTATTTTGTAAAATGGTAGCAGGTGAAATTAAACCTGATGTGGTTTATGAAGATGAGCATGTCCTCGCTTTTAGAGACATCAATTCACAAGCCCCTGTTCATATTCTAATTATCCCCAAAACTCACGTAGCTACCTTAAATGATTTAGATGACTCGGTGATGGCTGGGCGCTTGTTGCAAACAGCTGTTAAATTAGCGAAACAAGAAGGGTTGGCTGAAGAAGGTTATAGAACGGTT
>DAOWHF010000149.1:0-2093 GCA_030641565.1 Methylomarinum sp. | reverse complement strand
TTGCTGCTCTGGCCAAAGACAATGAGAAGTTACGTATTATTGGCAACCTGCCTTACAACATTTCTACCCCTTTATTATTCCACCTGCTAGACAATGCCTATTGCATTGAAGACATGCACTTTATGCTACAAAAAGAAGTCGTAGATCGTATTTGCGCTGAACCGGGAACAAAAAAATATGGTCGTCTTAGCGTGATGATTCAGTATTATTGTGAAACAGAGTTAGTCTTTGATGTGCCACCAGAAAGCTTTGACCCCATCCCTAAAGTCATGTCATCTATCGTAAAGCTAACACCTCATCAAAAACCACCGGTTGAAATTAAAAGCATTAAACAACTAAATAAAGTTGTTACAACCGCTTTTTCTCAGCGCAGGAAAACCATTAGAAACTCACTAAAAAAACTGATCACTGAAGAGCAAATCATTGAGTTAGATATAAACCCAACACTAAGAGCCGAATCCATTTCACTTGCCGAGTTTGCCAGGTTAAGCTATCTAATTGAATTATAAGGATGCGACAATCTGTCACGCGTCGATTTGCCACATTTTCAAAGCGCTTACTTATCGATAGAATAGCCCCAACTTAATGCTTTTCCCTCCTGATGAGGGTGTTCATTTTAGTTAACCTAAAAATTACTCTTAATGCGGCCTAACAGCCGCATTTTTTTTGCCTACCGTTTTATCTCCCCTAAACAACTCTTTTTTTCATTTATAGCTCGCATATTTACCCAAAACTTAGCTATGATGAAGACGTAAACTTGAGAATAAGGATAAAACAATGACAACTATTACTGATCCTGTAATTGGCAGCTGGTATAAAGACGTTGAAAATGACTTAAGCTTTAAAGTAGTTGCTATCGAAGACAATGATGACTCCATCGAAGTGCAATACGTCAATGGTGATATTGGTGAATATGACTCAGACACCTGGTACAGCTCTACCTTTGATTATATCGAGGCACCTGAAGACTGGAGCGCGCCTTACGGTACTTTAGAAGCCGATGATTTAGGCTATTCCGACCCAGATACTCATACTTCACCCGACATGGAAAACGGCAACATTTCTGAGATGCTGGATTAGTAGAGGCTAGAATGAAATAATATCCAAATTGATGCTGCATTTAGCTCTCCATTAAATTGCAACATTCAACCAAATCAGTTTTGGATATGATATCAACTAGCGCTTAAGGATCAACATTCATGAAAATGAGCCCTCAACAATTTTTGGATTGGGAATCCAAAAGCATTACTTTGCTCGCCATGTCGGGCGCAGGAAAGACCACTCTAGCAAATAAATTACCTAAAGACCGCTGGTTCCACTATTCAGCAGACTATCGCATAGGCACCAAATATTTGGGGGAGCCTATTTTAGATAACATTAAACGTCAGGCAATGGACGTACCGTTTCTAAAAAAGCTACTACTATCTGACTCTATCCATATTAATAATAATATTACAGTGGATAATTTAACCGCTGTCTCTACCTTTCTTGGCAAATTAGGTAATGCAGAACAAGACGGCTTATCGCTAAAAGAGTTTAAGCGTAGACAAGCGTTACATCATCAAGCAGAGATTGCCGCATTAAATGATGTTCCAGAATTTATCCACAAAGCGGAAGACATATACGGCTATAAACACTTTTTAAATGATGCCGGTGGCAGTGCTTGTGAGCTAGATAACCCTGCTGTTTTAGAAACATTAGCCCAGCATACTGTTATCGTTTATATCAAAATTCCAGAGTCACTCGAACAAACCATCATCACCCGCGCTAAGACAAACCCTAAGCCACTATATTACAGAGAAGCCTTTCTTGATGAAAAATTGGCTGAGTTTATGGCTGTCAATAACTATGCCGATCCAGACCTCATCCCCCCAGATGAATTCGTAACCTGGGTGTTTCCAGAGTTATTCAAATCACGCTTACCTCGCTACCAATTAATTGCCGACCAATACGGCTATACCGTTGATGCTAACGATATTGCTAAAGTATCAACTGAAGATGAGTTTATTCAGCTAATTGCTAGTGCTATCGCTCAGCAAGGGGAACACTAATCATGCCATTAGTTGCTCACACCCACTTACCTACTTTTCAGC
>DAOWHF010000269.1:0-4578 GCA_030641565.1 Methylomarinum sp. | reverse complement strand
GATAAGGAAAATGGCTTGTTGATAGATGCAGGTAAGAGGCTACCCTTTATTGATAAAGTGGTTTATATGCTGGAAAAGGAAACAATTCCTTATTGGAATAAGTTTTTACAAGGCTATTACGATGCCTCGGGTATTTCTTCTGATAGTTTTGATCAAGCCGTACAGATTTCTGGGGCAGGGAATGCTCAATTGACGGATACAATGAAAGAGAAAGGCATTCAGTTACAAACCTCAGTGACAACTTCGGTGTTTTATATGGGATTTAATATGCTGGACTCTATTATAGGAGGGGATTCTGAGCGGTCTAGGAAATTACGTCAGGCCATATCGATAGCATTGGATTATGAAGAATATATCGCTATTTTCATGAATGGTCGTGGTTTACCTGCTCAGGGTTTATTACCTCCTGGAATTTATGGTCATGCAGCTAATAAAGCAGGGATGAATCCGGTAGTTTATGATTGGGTTAATGGACAGTATCAGCGTAAATCGATTACGGATGCAGAGAAATTAATGACAGAGGCTGGCTATGAAGAAGGTATTGACCCTGCAACGGGGAAATCTTTAATATTGTACTTTGATACAACTTCAGTGAGTGTTGATGACAGACCAAGAATGAACTGGTATAGAAAACAGTTTCAAAAACTGGGGATTAAGCTGGTTATTCGTCCCACTGACTACAATCGGTTTCAAGAAAAGATGCGCAATGGGAGTGGGCAATTATTTACTTGGGGATGGAATGCTGATTACCCTGATCCTGAAAATTTCTTTTTTCTTTTATATGGTGCTAATGGAAAAGTGAAGCATGGGGGGGAAAATGCAGTTAATTACCATAACCCAGAATTTGATCAATTATTTGAACAAATGCGTAATATGGATAACAGTGAGCAACGTTATCAAATTATTCAGCAGATGCAAGCGATTGTTAGACAGGATGCGCCTTGGGTTTTCGGATTTCACCCTAAAAACTTTTCTTTATTCCATAGTTGGTATAAAAATCTAACGCCTAATTTAATGGCAAATAATCGATTGAAATACACACGAATTGACCCGGTAAGCAGGGTTGATAAACGAGAACAATGGAACCAGGCAGTTTTTTGGCCGTTATTGTTAGCTGTGGTATTTTTTATTTTATTGTTTATACCGGCTATTAATGCGTTTAAGCAACGGGCTAGAGAAACTCTAAAATGACCTTTAAGCCCTTTTGTAATATACGGACATATACGAAGCTATTTATTATTAGTTTTTTTTCGGTATTAACGATATTTAGTTCGCCTGTTTTTGCTTTAGAAAAAGTAATATTGCAATTAGAGTGGAAGCATCAATTTGAATTTGCAGGTTTTTATGCCGCTAAAGCGCAGGGCTATTATCAACAAGCAGGGCTTGATGTTGATATAAAGGAGCGAAATGAAACGACCGATATGTTGCAAGATGTTTTAACAGGTAAAGCGACTTATGGTGTGGCATCCGCACAAATTATTATTGATCGTGTAAATAATTATCCTGTTGTACTGTTAGCGAGTTATTTTAAGCAAAATGCACTGGCTTTGGTAACGCACTCATCTATAAAAACACCTCATGATTTAATTGGTAAACGGGTGATGATTGGAAGGGGTGATTTAAGAAAAACAGCTGTTGGGTTATTATTACAAGAAAAAAATGTACCTGTCGATCGCATTACCCAAGTGCCTCATGGCTTTAATGCGCAGGACTTTATTGATGGCAAAGTCGATGCGATGAGTGTCTTTGTTTCGAATGAATTATTTGAGATTGAGCAAAGTGGAATTGCCTATAACCTGATAAACCCTGCTGAATATGGCATCTACTCTTTGGATGTCAATTTATTTAGCTCTGAGAACGAGGTAGATAACAACCCTGATAGAGTAAGGCGATTTTTAGAGGCCAGTAAAAAAGGTTGGCAATATGCTTTGGCTCATCAAGAGGAAATTGTTGATCTTATTTTAAAAGGCTATAGCAATCGAAAATCTAAAGCGGCTTTGTTGTTTGAAGCACAAAAAACAGAAGAATTGATTAAACCTGAGCTATACGAGATTGGTAGTATCTCACCTGAAATAGTAGAGTTTACAAAAAATCGATACAGTCGATTAAATGCGCTGCCTAATAAATCATTAGGTGAAAAATTTATATTTTCTGGTACGCAAAGCAATCCAATTGAATTAACTGAAGAAGAGCAGCAGTATTTAGATCAAAAACAGCAACTAACAATGTGTGTCGATCCCGATTGGATGCCGTATGAAAAAATAGAAAATGGCAAACATGTTGGAATGAGTGCTGATTTTATTAAGCTGTTTTCTAAAAAGATAAATATTCCCATTAAGTTAATACCCAGCAATACCTGGATGGAATCTTTAGCGCTTGGAAAACAACGCAAATGCGATATTTTTTCTTTAGTTATGGCGACACCTGACAGAGAAAAATTCCTTGATTTTACTCAACCTTATCTTACTTTTCCTTTAGTGGTAGCTACAGGACATGAGCAGATTTATGTGCCTGATATAAAAAGCATCCTTAATAAAAAGTTGGGTATTCAAAAAGGTTATGCTTATGCCGAATTGTTACGGCTGCAATATCCTGAGATTAACCTGGTCGAAGTCGATAGCTTGAAAGCTGGGTTAGACCTGGTGAGTAAAAAACAATTATTTGGTATGGTCGGATCATTGCCCAGTGTTGCATATGCATTTCAGAAAAGTTATGTCGGTGAACTTAAAATTGCTGGAAAACTGGATCAAATGTGGCAATTGGGGGTGGGTACGCGTAATGATGAGCCTTTATTAGTGAGTGTTTTTAATAAAGCGATTAACCGAATGAGTGAAAATGAACGGCAAGATATTACCAATCGTTGGATTGCTATCAGTTACGAGTTAGGTACAGATTACACAATGCTTATCAGGGTATTAGCTGTGATTTCCGTGATTTTTTGTATTTTTATTTATTATCACTTGAAGCTTAAAAAATATAACCGGATTTTAGAACATCAATCTGTGACCGATAAATTAACAGGTATATTTAATCGTATAAAACTGGATTACCAGCTTGAGCATTCTTTGGATTTAGCCGTACGTTATAAACAAGCATTTAGTATCATTCTATTAGACATTGATTACTTTAAGCACGTTAATGATGAGCATGGTCATCTTGTGGGAGACTACGGCCTTAAAGAAGTTGCTAGGCTGCTACAGGATAACATTCGTTCGGTTGATACCTTGGGGCGATGGGGGGGGGAAGAGTTTTTGATTATATGTCCAGAGCAAAGTAGAGAGAGTGCAGCCATACTTGCTGAAAAATTAAGAGAAGTAATCGGTAACTATAAATTTAATCATTTTTCACATTTAACCTGTAGCTTTGGTGTGAGTTGTTATCAGGTTCATGATAATAGTCATCAGATTATAAAGCGTGCAGATGATGCGCTTTATAAAGCAAAGGACCTGGGACGTAATAAGGTTTGTATAGGCTGATTTCTTTTGTTTAAACTTAAAGAGTAAATAACAGAGTGTTTTATTTATGATTCAATACATTATCCGTCGTTGTTTGTATGCACTGCCTTTATTAATGGGGGTAAACGTACTCACTTTTATATTATTCTTTGTGGTGAATAGTCCAGACGATATGGCGCGCATGCAATTAGGGCAAAAACATGTCACAGAACAGGCCGTGCAAAACTGGAAACAGCAGCATGGTTATGATTTGCCTTTATTGTGGAATCCACAAGCAGAATCTAACGAAAAACTAACAGAAACCATCTTTTATCAGAAATCCTTAGGCTTGTTCATATTTGACTTTGGATTGTCAGAAAGTGGTCGGAATATAGGGGCTGATATTAAGCAACGGATGTGGCCAAGCTTAAGCATTGCTTTACCTTCGTTAATTATTGGTCTGTTAGTTAATATTTCAGTGGCATTAATGATGGTACTGTTTAGAAATACCTATTTGGAATTTGGCAGCATTGTTTTATGTGTTGTATTAATGTCAATCTCATCATTGTTTTACATTATAGGTGGCCAGTTTTTTATTGGTAAATTACTTAAACTGGTACCCATATCAGGTTATGACACAGGACTTTCTGCAATTAAGTTTTTGATTTTGCCTGTGTTGATTGGTGTGGTCTCGGGTATTGGGTCAGGTGCTCGATGGTATAGGACTTTGTTTTTAGAAGAGGTCGAAAAAGATTATGTGCGCACGGCTAGAGCAAAAGGCTTAACAGAAACGCAGGTGTTATTTAAGCATGTGCTTAGAAATGCCATGATTCCGATCTTGACCGGTGTAGTAGTGGTCTTGCCATTATTGTTTATGGGTAGCTTGATTATGGAATCATTTTTCAGTATTCCAGGTCTAGGCAGTTATACCATTGATGCAATTAATCGACAGGATTTCGCCATAGTCCGGTCTATGGTTTTTTTAGGCTCGGTTTTATATATATTTGGATTATTACTTACGGATATTTCATATACTTTTGTTGATCCTAGAGTTAGGTTAACTTAAGCAATATGGCATTTACGTATACCTTAGAACTTTCTGAGGCAAAGCTACAAAAAGAAGTATTTGCCATGATGCCTATGG
>DAOWHF010000288.1:0-11505 GCA_030641565.1 Methylomarinum sp. | reverse complement strand
TGTCTGGCCATCAACACCACAGAACCCGCAATCTTGTTCTCATTAACATGCTGAGCTAGCAAATGACTCATTCGTTTAACACCCTCTGATGACAAGCCCACTGTTTCAGGTTTAACGAGATCATAATTACCCGCATTAACGACCATAACCTGACAAAGTAACACTAACAATATGGTACGTTTTAATTCCATACATCCACCTTATTGAGTTAAAAATCCGTATTTCTGTTTACTCACTTGAATCATGCTAAATTTCACTCTAACACAAAAAATAAGTATCCTATAAATATATAAGATTCTGTCAAAAAAGTAATACAGACGCTCACATTAAATATCCTGAATTAGAATTAACGAATAATTCTATTGATATCTTCATCCTGTAATCTTGTGAAACAGAGTCTCTATTGTAGTGCTAGATTCCCGATAAAAGTATGCTGGAATGATCAACTGAATTAACTTATCCCAAGCTGAGGTTAAGTATTAATGTGTCCCAAGATTTGAGTTTTAATCCAGTCAGTGAACGTCTTAAATAGACAGCAGCATTTTAAAATTTATACAAAATTCAACCACTATGCACTGAAAGTGCATAGTTTTGGCTAGCCGTCCGAAAATAAAGATGGCAGGTTTAAATCTAAAAAAACAGAATCATCATTCCTTGAACAACAGACTCTTCTACGCCTTTAATTCCAAATTTGTTATACCAGTAGGAATACTCAGTCCCCAGATACAGTTTATCCTGCTTACCCACGATAAGATCGCCTATATCTAATAATACTTGTGGTTGCGCTAACATATTTACATTATGTGAGGCGTTAGTATTTGCATTACGAAAATCAATAAAGCCTCTAAATTTAAATCTTAAATTTCCTAAGACAAACGGTACACTCCAAACAGGTGTAATTTGTATACCATATCGGCCACTGAGATCTTCATTTTTAAATGCTGTAATATCAACTTGCAGATAATCAAACGCTTCGTTATTCAAATCAAGACTAACGCCTAACAAGTAGGCTCTATACGGTTCACCATCGGGAAAGTTATCAATATTAAGCCCTGCCACCAAGGAAAAATCATTGATTGGGCCTAAAGAAAAGTCCTTTCCCGATATTTTATTTAAACTAAGGTAACTATAAACTTCCGCATAAACTTCTACATCATTAAGGTCATTTCTGTTAATAATATCCACAAAAAAGAAATTACTGCCGTATTTCCAACCATTGCTGTGTTCAACTGTCATCGTTATCCGCTCATCATCGCCAAGCTCAAAATCATTGCCATATAACAGTTGAATATTGCTTGATGTCCAGTCAAAAGGTGATCCCCAATCAACAGCAAAAGCAGGAGATGCTGTTACTACCAATAGAACAACAATACGACCTATACACTTAATTTTTCTCGATATTGCATTTATAACAATCATTTCTGTGGCATCTCTATAGCTATTGCTTTTAATTTAATAGGCTAAACACCGAGCCTATTCTGTTTTATGTAAAAATCCCGCTCTCACACAACGTAAAACACTATAGCTATAAGTCTCATCGAACTGCTCAAACAAAGGTTTCAATGCATTTTTCTGCTCCTCTGGTAGATTGATAATAGCCTCTTCTATTTGCTGAATTTCCTTTTCATCTAAATCAAGCACATCATTAACTAACACACTACCTTCTTCTATCGCTTGTGATAAATGACTATAAATAGTCTCTTGTTTTAACTGCCTTTCTTTTGCGACTTTTTCTACCGTATAACCCAAGCGGAATAATGCCAGCGTTTCTGCCACTGTATCGGGCAAATCCATCACAGAAAAGTTTTCTAGTACCTCTAAGAATTTATCACCATAGAGTTCTAGCTTCTTTTCACCCACACCGGATATATAACTCATTTCCTGTAAATTACTGGGCTTTTCATCCATCATCGCCATTAAAGTGGCATCATGAAAAATCACAAAAGGCGGTACATCTTGCTTATCGGCAAGCTCTCGACGCTTTTCTCGTAAAGCTTCCCATAACAAACTGTTTTGCCCTTGAACCGTTGTTCTTTTTCCCGCTTTTTTAGATAGCCCTTTCTCTGGTGTAATATCTTTACGGAGCATTAAGGTTTGTTCACTGCGTAACAGAGGCCGGCATTTTTCAGTCAATTTAAACGCGCCATAACCTTCAAAATCAACCTCTACATAACCTTTAGCAACTAGTTGTCTAAAAACAGAACGCCACTGCTTTTCATCCAAGTCTTTGCCTATGCCAAAAGTTGATTGTTTATCATGCCCAAAACTTTTTATGCGCTCATTTGATTTACCTAGCAACACATCCAGCAGATAAGTCACACCAAAGCGCTGTTCTGTTCGATAAATACAGGACAAAGCCTGTTGTGCTGCAATCGTTCCATCCCAGGTTTCTACGGGTTCTAAACAGGTGTCACAATTACCACAACCTTGCTCAAGCTCATCACCAAAATATGTTAATAGTGCTTGTCTTCGGCAACTCACCATCTCGCACAAGGCTAGCATGGCATCTAATTTATGTAGCTCTAACCGCTTATGTGTTTCATCGGCATCAGAATCACCTAACATTTTTCGTAAAGTGATAACATCTTGCAAACCATAAGCCATCCAGGCATTAGCAGGCTCTCCATCACGTCCAGCACGACCAGTTTCCTGATAATAGCCCTCGATACTTTTAGGTAAATCCAAATGCCCGACAAACCGCACATTGGGTTTATCTATACCCATACCAAAAGCAATCGTGGCTACAATCACCACGCCTTCTTCCATTAAAAAACGGTGCTGATTTTGTTGCTTAACCTCATTAGGTAAGCGGGCATGATAAGGCAAGGCTTTAATTCCTTTACCTTGCAACCATTCGGCTGTTGATTCTACTTTCTTACGCGACAAACAATAAACAATGCCGGCATCCCCTGCATGTTCCGCTCTAATAAAGTTTAACAACTGTTGTTTAGCATTTTGCTTTTGCACAATACGATAGCGAATATTGGGGCGATCAAACCCACTAATAAACGATCGCGCCTGCTCTAACCCCAGTCGCTTAATAATCTCTTCACGGGTTTTTTCATCAGCGGTTGCGGTTAATGCAATCCGAGGAATAGAGGGGAATTTTTCATGCAGTAAAGATAATTGTAGATAGTCGACACGAAAATCATGTCCCCATTGCGAGACACAATGCGCCTCATCAATAGCAAATAAAGCGATATTGATACGCTGAAATAAAGACTGGGTCCAAGCCGAGGTCAGTCTTTCAGGGGCGATATATAATAGATCCAACTCACCTTGCTGGAGTTGATGTTCAACTAAGCGCGCCTCATCCATCGACAAGGTCGAATTTAAAAAAGCTGCCTTAACGCCTAACTGATGCAATGCAGTAACCTGGTCTTGCATTAAAGCAATTAACGGAGAAATAACAATACCCACACCCGACCTAACTAATGCCGGAATCTGATAACATAATGACTTACCTCCGCCGGTAGGCATCAAAACCAAAGCATCCTGGCCTGCTATCAGTTGCTCAACAATTAGCTGTTGCTGCCCTCTAAAAGCATCATAGCCAAAAACAGATTTAAGTATCTTTCCTGCCTGTTCATCCTTATCAGCACCTTGTTCTATATTGATAAACTACTCCAATTGCTAATAACCAATTATAATAGTCAGATTATATCAAGATCAACTGGGCTGACACCCTCTTTATGACCATTTTGAATACACAACATTCACCACGCCTTAGCTATTTGCTGGATCAAAACAAACAACAACTGCTTGTTGGTGGACTTAAAGGTATAGAAAAAGAAAGTCTACGCATTTCTAAAGAAGGCATGATTTCACAAACCTCGCATCCTTATGCCTTAGGTTCTGCGCTGACACACCCTTATATAACAACAGATTACTCAGAAGCCCTGCTTGAATTCATCACACCACCATTTGCTGAAATAACTGAAACGTTAGGGTTTATGCATACTGTTCATCAATATGTTTATGACCATCTTGATGATGAGATGCTGTTATCTGCCAGTATGCCTTGTGGCATTAATGGTGATGAAAGTATTCCTATTGCTAAATATGGCGATTCAAATATTGGTCAAATGAAACATATATACAGACAAGGCTTATGGCATCGCTACGGCAGAACCATGCAAGCCATTGCTGGTATCCATTTTAATTACTCTGTTCCAAAAGCCTTGTGGCCGGTATTACATGCGCAGAGCCAAAGCAAAAAAGAACTGAATGACTTTATCTCTGAAGCTTATTTTGGCTTAATCAGAAATTTTCAACGCCAAGGCTGGTTGATACTTTATTTATTTGGTGCTTCACCTGCCATCTGCAAAAGCTTTTTTAAGAGCAGACCGCATTTAATGGCTGAGTTTGATGAATTTGACCAATACACGCTGTACCATCCTTATGCCACCTCACTACGTATGAGTGATATTGGTTATAAAAGTAAAAATCAAGCTGATCTACAGATTGATTACAATTCATTATCAGGCTATGTCAGCAGTTTAAGTGCTGCCATTGATACGCCTTACCCTGATTATGACGATATTGGTGTTAAAGTTGATGGCAAATATAAGCAACTCAATTCTAATACCCTACAAATTGAAAATGAGTATTACAGTACCGTCCGTCCTAAGCAGATTGCAAAGTCTGGTGAAAAACCAACACTTGCGTTAAAACGGCGTGGTGTTGAATATATTGAAATTCGTTCACTCGATTTAGACCTATTTAACCCTATCGGAATTGATGAAAGCCAAGCCCGTTTTGTTGAAGCATTTTTATTAAATTGCTTACTACAAGATAGCCCCGAGTACACTGGGCAAGAGCAAAAAACCAACAATGACAATCAACTCAATGTTGCTCACTCTGGAAGAAAACCTGGATTAGAACTTGATAAAAATGGTCACACTATCCCATTAAATACCTGGGCTAATGAGATTTTAGAGTCTATGCAAGCCGTTTGCGAAACTCTGGACGAGGGAAATACAGAGCAGCCTTACAGCAACGCATTAAAACTGCAGCATGAAGTGCTTAAAAACCCTGACTTAACACCGTCGGCAAAAGTACTGCAAGGCATGAGAGAAAAACAGCAAGCTTTTGGTCGCTTTGGTTTAAATACCTCAGAAGCGCACAAACAGCATTTTAAAAACCATCAACTTGATGCACAAACAACGCAAGAATTTGATGAGCTGCGTAAAATCTCGCATGAAAAACAACAAGAAATTGAGACTAATAACACCCTCTCTTTTGATGACTTTTTAAATAACTATTTTTCTCAAGAGTAAATACTCACAAAATTAATGTTCCTTTTTGTAGAGCGGACTTCAGTCTCGCATAGCTCAGGCGAGACTGAAGCCTCACTTCCACATCAAGCAAATTTAGACAAGCTAAAAACATGACTGCATTCAATATCGAAACACTTCAAACAGAACTTCAAAATAAAAAGCCACGCAGTATCTTAAAATCTGCTCTGGAAAATTTTGATAATATCGCCATTTCATTCAGTGGAGCTGAAGATGTTGTGTTAATTGACATGGCATTAAACATAAGAAAAGACATTCAGGTTTTCTCCTTAGATACTGGTCGCCTGCATCCAGAAACCTACCGTTTTATCGAAAAAGTAAAACAATATTACAAAATTGATATTGAGCTGCTAACCCCAGACAGAGACTTATTAGATCCTTTTGTTAAAGAAAAAGGTTTATTCAGCTTTTATGAGGATGGCCATCAACAGTGTTGTGGCATTCGTAAGGTAGAACCACTAAAACGTAAGTTATCTCAATTAGATGCCTGGATTACAGGGCAACGTAAAGATCAAAGCTTAGATACTCGTCAAGATATTCCAGAAGTACAAATTGATACGGCCTTCTCTAGTGATGAAAAACAGTTAATTAAATTCAATCCTCTGCTTAACTGGAGCTCCGCACAAGTATGGGATCATATAGAGGCTTATCAAGTCCCTTATAATGCTCTGCATGAGAAAGGGTTTATCAGCATAGGTTGCGAACCATGCACCCGTGCAACTCTACCTAATCAACATGAGCGCGTTGGACGTTGGTGGTGGGAATCAGGTAACAAAAAAGAATGTGGATTACATGCAGATAATACAAAAACTTAATACACGTATTCGTAGTATTACATTTCCCTCAGCAGTAAAATAGTCCGTCATTCCCCAGGTCTTTTATCAGGAATCTAAGTGTCCACATCTGGATTCCTGCTAAAAGCATGCAGGAATTAATTTATCCCTAACTGCGGTTATTTATACTTCCTGAAATACCTTTTCAAAACCGCCTTTCTGATTAAAATCATATAAATCCAAGCCATACTCATCTTTTCGTAATACTTTGTATATACGATAAGGCTCTCCTTGCATGTCGACTGGTTCTTGAGCAAGATCAACAACACAACCGTCTATCCATAACTTATCTGCATCCATCAACATCAACACTTTAGGTTTGGTTTTATTTTTTAAATTGACTTCAATCACTACACCGACTTCACCATTTTTCATTTCTATCGGATTACCTATAGGATAAATACCAATACAATCGATAAACTTTAAAACTAAACCTGCATCAAAATGGCTATCTCTACATTGCGTCAGGATATTGATCGCTTGCAAATGCAAACGCCCGTTTTGATAAATGCGATCACTGGTAATGGCATCATAAGCATCCACAATACTCACTAAACGCGCATAGACTGAAATACCCGATTGATCTAACCCTCGAGGATAACCCGAAGCATCTAACTTCTCATGATGCGTATACGCAACATCGACTGCGCCAGGGTATGCATCACGTGCAGACATAATAATATCACGCCCCAACGTTGTATGAGATTGCATAATCTTTGCTTCATCATCTGTCAACTTTCCCGGCTTATTCAGCACCTCCGTTGGAATCTTCATTTTCCCCATGTCGTGCAGCAAACCACACACACCTATATGATTAAGATCTTCAACTGAATAATTCAAATGTCTTGCAAGTAGAATAGATAAAATACAAACGTTTAAACTATGCTGCGATGTATATTCATCCTGATTTTTTAACTGCGTTAACAAAATCATGGTGCTGGGTGATTCCAAAACTTGGTCGACGCAATCTGCTACCGCCTCTTTTGCTGCTTTAACATTTAACTGGTTACCAAAACGTATATCATCCATCATCCCTTTGACCAAAGAACTGGTTTCTTGATAAACAGATTTAGAGTCTTCAAAGGCTTTTAGAAAAGATTTTTTTGACTTACTAGAAACAGCACCATGAACCGTTTTCTGGCGAACGCCGTCTACTTCCACATAATCACAAACTTTTTGAACCGCCTGAATATCAGCTTGTGTCTTAAGATCAAAGCCTTGTAATAAAAAAGGAGATTCTTCCCAAAGAATATCTAACTTACTAACAAACATACCTATTCTTAGCTCATTAACATGTATTCTCATCACTATAGTTCCTCACTCACTCTAATTTTGGAGCCAAGTTTTCTTGTTGTGGTTTTATATACTCCTGATAATTAATAGCAATCTTAACCCCCACAAAACGCCCAGCCATTTTAATCACTTCATCAGTCGCTTTATCAAAGGTTAATTTCACATCGCTTATCGCCCGGTACTCATAACCCTCTTCTATCCCTTGTGTCTCTAATTGAAAATGATACTGATAAACAGCCTGCTGCTTTCCTGCATCTTCTATCAATAATGGCTCACCTAATTGGCTGAGTACCTGTGCTTTTTTAGGTAAATCAGCCGCAATCTTTTGCATTAAATCGGTATTTACTATCAACTGCCTTTTTTCTGTGTTAATTTTTGCATCACCTAAAGATCGCAAGGATATTTCAAGAAACTCAGCAGGGGCAATTTGTAAAAACAGAGGTGAAAAAGACCAACGGGTTAATCGGTCTTCCTCGTTAAAAATCAAATCAAAATAAAACTTAATCTCAGGTTGTATAATAGCGCCTTGCTCATCCACTTTTCGAAACCAGTAACGCCAGCGCTTACCGCTCCCCATCTTATCAGCAGCACTTGGCTGTAACTTTGATAAAGAAATAAAGTCATCACTGTAAAGTATTGGATCTTTAAAATAAACGCTAAATTCATCACTTGCTGTAATAGAAAAATGTTGATCAAACTCGCCCATCTGCAAATAGATTCGATAAGCACGTACCCAGTAAAAACAACCTGTTAACATACTTAATAAAAGCAATAAACAAACCCAGCGAACCAATTTAATCATAGCGATTTATTACATCATACTAATGCCGTGTTGTGGAATCATTTTCAACAGTCTGCTCAGACAACAGGCCTGCCACATCGACTTTATCAAAATGATATTGCTTTCCACAAAACTGACAGTCCACCTCAATGCTTCCTTTCTCTTGCAGAATAGCATCCAGCTCTTTTTTGCCCAGAGAGACTAACGTTGTTTCTATTTTTGCAGAAGTACAACCGCACTCAAACACAATGGGTTCAGCCTTAAACAATCTGACTTTTTCCTCATTAAATAAACGATACAATATCTCTTCACTATCTAGCGTCAACATTTCATCTTTTGTTACGGTATTGGCTAGCGTAGAAATACGCTCCCAATCTATTTCGTAACTTTTTTGAGTTGGTAATTCTTGTAAAAATAACCCGGCCGCATGTGTTTCATTGGCAAACAACCAAACTTGCGTTTGTAATTGCTCTGATTGCAAAAAGTATGAGCTAATGGTATCGGCTAACTGACTCCCTGTTAAAGTCACAACCCCTTGATAAGGCTTACCTTGTTTAGGCTCTACTGTAATCACCAAACGCCCATCACCCATCATATCAGATAAAGTCCCTTTAGCCTCACCACCCTGGCTGCGCGCCAAGCCACGTATTTTTTTATCATGCGTCGATTGTGCAACCAAAGCCTTTAATGCGCCACTGCCTTGCGCTTGCAGAATCAGAGAACCATCAAACTTAATCGTGGCAGATAATAAAACTGAAGCTGCCATAGCTTGCCCCAACTGTTCTTGTACTTCAGTCGTCAATTGCTGATGCTGCTTAGTGTCTTGCCAGCTTTTTTCTAAGCGCACCCATTCACCTCTTACGCCTAACTCTTCAAATAAAAACCGTCTTAAACAATCTTGTTCTTTCATTTATTTTTTACTTGTATTAATAATAGTGCTAATTATAGTCTCAATTAATCTCTTATGCTTACAACAGAAAGTCATTTCATCACCGGAAACACAATGACGCCCCCTTTTCCTGATCATTTACAAAAAGCCTTATTTGGCTTAGGTTGTTTTTGGGGAGCTGAAAGAAAATTCTGGCAACAAGCAGGGGTTTTTAGTACCGCCGTTGGTTTTACTGGTGGTAATACCACCGACCCAAGCTATAAAGAAGTCTGTAGCGGCTTAACAGGACACAATGAAGCGGTGCTTGTTATTTTTGACCCAAAAATAATTTCATACCAACAGTTACTTAGTCTTTTTTGGGAATCTCATAATCCGACACAAGGCATGAGACAGGGGAATGATATTGGCACGCAATATCGCTCAGGCATATACACTTTTAACGAAACACAAGAAAAAAGTGCCCAAGAGTCTAAAGTACACTATCAAGAAAAAATACATGTTTCAGGGTTTGGGAAGATAACAACGGAAATACTCAACGCCCCCACATTCTATTATGCAGAAGACTATCACCAGCAATACTTAGCCAAGAACCCACAGGGATATTGTGGTTTAGGTGGTCTGAACATTGAGTTTAACTAAAACCTTCAGGCAAAAAAAAAGCAGTTAAATTAACTGCTTTGAAGTCTATTTTAGGAATAACATAACGCAACTTTCGCTGTTTAGCTCCAAGAGCCTTAAAAGTTAAATGTATAATAGCAATAGTTTTGTCAAGTTAAAATGTGACAAATTGTCGCAGTACCAAAAATCCTTACTCTTTGCAAGACATTTAATGAGTTTAATAAATCAGCATAAGATACTGATATATAATAACATTAAACCAAAATACCCACTAAAACAGTCGATTATTAACCATTAAAAAGCCTGTAAAACACCCCATAATTATTTAAAATAAAAATTAATATTAACCAACTAATATATAATTATTCACTAAATATTTACTGTTTATTCTCCACAAAGAGCTCTATTACGCAACATGCTAAAGAAAATAAAACACCTTACCCAGTCTCTTTTCTATAGCCTTATCAGCCTATTGGCCCTTAGCAGCTGTCAAATAACCAGTAATACCAGCACAAACACCTACGCAATACTCAGGTCTACTGTCTCGGTCAATTTTGCACCTGATGGTCGATTATGGCGGTTAATCCCCACAAAACAAGCCGTTTATGTTGACTATTCAAATGACAATGGAAAAAGCTATAGCAAACCTATAACAATTAATTCGCTTAAACAAAAGATCAGTGCCTGGCCTGAAAACCCACCGGCTATTGAAATTAGCCCTTCAGGACGAATCCATGTCCTTTACTATGCTGATGAGCAACAAAAATCCACCAGTTTTTTTAGTTATTCTGCTGATAACGGAGAAACATTCAGCACACCGACATTAATCAGTGACCACGCCCAAACAGCTATGCACTATATGGATAAAATGTTGATTGATAAAAATGACAATACCTACTTATTCTGGCATGACACTCGTCATAATCATCTTGATAAAGAACAAGCCGCAGGTATGCTATCGCTGTATTACAGCATTAAAACACCGTCATATGATTCAGCATTTAGCAACCAACTTATTAGTAATGGTGTTTGTTCTTGCTGTCGAACTGCAACTGCTTTTGATGCCGATAATAAACCGGTCATTCTTGCTCGTATGGTGTATGACGATGGTATTCGTGATCACGCGCTTATCCAGATGAATGAAGATAACTCATGGCTGCCTCCGCATCGCGTCACTTACGATAACTGGCAAGTGGAAGCATGCCCGGAACACGGTCCGGCATTAGCGATAGATAATCAAAACCGCGCACATTTAACATGGTTTACCTTAGGCAATACTCGTCATGGTATTTTTTATGCACAAACTGATGATTTTGGTAAAACACTGTCATCACCCATCTCGCTAGGCGATGATAATCACCTGCCTAGCCACCCCGACGTTATTACATTAAATCAACGCGTTGTTATTGTATGGAAAGAATTTGATGGTGAACAAACCTCTTTACACATAAAAGAATCCTTTAACCGAGGAGAATCATGGACTGATAAATCAGCAGTTTTAACATCCAAATCTAAAAACAGCCATCCAAAACTTGTCACAAACAAAACAGATATATTCTTATCCTGGACTTCTCAGGACAAGGGCCATCAGATTGTAAAATTATAATCTACCTTTCCATCAGTCTGTTTTACTAAACACAAGATGTTCGAAAAGTTTACAGCCATTGATGCCCTATTCTTTTAAATGCCTATTAACAAGTTGCCGGTTATTAATGTACTGGCTGTTATACTTCGCGCGGTTACGGTTGCGGAATTTATAGTCTATTGATTTTTGTCGATAGCAATGCGCAACCG
>DAOWHF010000049.1:0-6271 GCA_030641565.1 Methylomarinum sp. | reverse complement strand
GGTTCTGCAATTAATAACTTTGGCATTATTGAGTTATTAGATGCATTTGCTGAATATGCACCATCACCTAAGCCTCGGATGGCTGAACAACGTGAAGTTTCACCTGAAGAAGCTAAATTCTCTGGTTTTATCTTTAAAGTGCAAGCCAATATCGACCCTTCTCATCGAGATAGAATTGCTTTTTTACGGGTTTGTTCGGGTGTTTTTGATAAAGGCATGAAAGTAAATCATGTACGTTTGGGTAAAAATATTCAGGTAAGTAGCGCAATTACCTTTCAGGCGGATTCACGTAAAAGCGTTGAAATTGCTTATCCAGGCGATATTATTGGCTTGCATAACCATGGCACTATTACCGTAGGTGATACTTTTACCCAGGGTGAGACGCTTAAGTTTGGTGGGATTCCATTTTTTGCTCCCGAATTATTTCGTCGCGTGGTGTTAAAAGATCCGTTACGTGCAAAAGCATTGCAGAAAGGTTTGGTGCAGCTGACAGAAGAAGGTGCAACGCAATTATTTAAGCCATTGAAAAATAATGATTTAATATTGGGTGCTGTTGGTGTATTACAGTTTGATGTGACAGCGCACAGGCTTAAAAGTGAATACAATGTTGAATGTGTTTACGATAATATTGCAATTAATACCGTGCGTTGGGTCAGTGCTGAAGATCCTAAGATGTTAGAAGAATTCAAAAAGAAAGCATTTGAAAACTTAGCTGAAGATGGTGGTGGTTATCTGGTCTATTTGGCAACTAGCCGCGTTAATTTACAGTTAACTGAAGAGCGCTGGCCGGATATTGTTTTTAGTTCTACCAGAGAATTGTAATAATTGATTTTTAGCGTTAAAAAATGAGCTAAAAATACTGTTTAATTGTAAGTTTAGCTCTTTGTCGTGCTTAAGGGATAAAGCATTTTCTGACGAAATGATAGATTTGTAGATTGAATATCTCTTGTGTTAAAGGGAAATGAAACTGAGGCTGTATAGAAATGAAAGTATTAGTGGTTGATGATAGCAAAGTAATACGGATGTTGGTTGCTGAATGTGTTACCTCTCTGGGACATGAGATTGTCCATGCAGTAAATGGTGAAGAGGCTATAGCATGTATTAAAAATGATGAGATAGACCTGGTGTTAATGGATGTGGAAATGCCGGGTAAAAATGGTTTTGATACCACGCTTGCCATCAGGACTCTGGATACTAATGACTGGTTTCCGATTATTTTTCTTACCACTAAAGATGATGATGAATCCTTTGCTAATGGTATTTTAGCGGGGGGCGATGCCTACATGCATAAGCCAATTAATACTCTGCGTCTACAGTTAACCATTACAGCAATGGAACGTATTTATGAAATGCGGAAAAAATTGCAGTCAGCGCAAAGCAAATTGTTAGAGGTCAATAAGCAACTGGAAAGGTTGGCTACCTATGATCAATTAACAGGGTTGGCTAATCGACATCATTTTGATGAGAGTCTTAATGAGCAATTTAAATTAGCACACAGGAATAAAACACCTTTGTCATTGATTATTTGCGATATAGATTTCTTTAAAGTGTATAACGATACTTATGGTCATCAGCAAGGAGATGACTGCTTGGCTCGTGTTGCCAAGGCAGTGGCTGAAGGGCTTGATCGCCCAACGGATAAAGCCTGCCGCTATGGTGGTGAAGAGTTCACTGTTATCTTGCCGGATACTGATTTACAGGGAGGGTTACAGGTTGCTGAGAACTTAAGGAAGGCTGTATTTGATAAAAATATTAAACATGAAGGCTCTAAGGCAGCCGCTTCTGTTACCTTGAGTCTAGGCTTATCAACCTATACAGGGCAGTTTAAAACACCAGAAGAACTACTTAAATCTGCAGATGGTGCTTTATATAGAGCGAAAGATAATGGCCGAAACCGAGTAGAAAGTAATTAATGTTTCTAGCCAAAGATTTTGTAGAAACTCAGGAAGGCTTGGTTTTTGCGGTTGTAGAAAGCGGGATGGAACAGGGAAAGGTACTTTGTTTTCTACGGTATATTTTATTAAACAAGCAGTGGCAAAAAGTTAATACAGAACAAGCCAATCAATTCTTAACTGAGCATTATCCGCAGTATTTATATTACTCCCCCTTTAAGCAAGCATCTTGTCATGCGGTTACTTTAGATCGAGTATTTAAACATCACCAACCTAGAGAGCGATTGAATCAACTTTTATCTAATAAAGTAAAAGATAATGTCGAAAGCGACTTGGTTGCACTTTGCCGGTTATATGAAGCGCAAGGGCTGGATCTTGGTGAGGTGGGGGTGACCGGGTCAATTCTTATCTCAGCACAAAACCATAGTTCAGACATTGATTTGGTTTTTTATTCTAGAGCCGTTTTTAATCGCGTTAGGAAAATGACACAAAAGTTAGTTCTGCAAGGAGACTGTTCTGATCTAAATGATAATGACTGGCAAGATTCTTATGATCGACGTTGTTGTGATTTAAGCTATAGCGAATATTTGTGGCATGAAAAACGAAAATTTAATAAAGCGGTTATTAATCAGCGCAAATTTGATTTAAATTTTGTTTTAGAAAATACTGAAAGTGCATCTCCCTCGCAATATGAAAAATTAGGGGCAATTGTATTAAAAATACGAGTTGCGGATGATAAGTTGGCGTTTGATTATCCAGCAGAATTTTTACTTGAGCATGAACAGATAAAATTGATTGTTAGTTATACCGCAACTTATACCGGGCAGGCACAAGCTGGAGAGTGGGTTGAGGTTGCAGGTCAGTTAGAACAATCCATTGATGGCGCGAAGCGTATCGTGGTTGGTTCCAGTCGAGAGGCTAAAGGCGAGTATATTAAAGTGATTGATGGATAGGCTGAAAAAATTGGCTGGCTTTTCAGCTGTTATTTTTGATATGGATGGCTTGGTCCTTGATACAGAGGCGACTTATTGCATAGCATGGCAAAAAGCGTCTGAAGAGATGGGTTATAACTTTACTACTGCATTTTGTTTATCAATGTCCGGATTGCATCATCAGGATGTGCAACGACGATTAACGGATGCTTGTGGTGATAATTTTAATCTCAAGCAATTTGCTGATTTAAGTGGAAAATATTGGTATCAATATGTTAATCAACAAGGTATTCCTGTTAAAAAAGGTTTTTTAAATATATTAGCTGAGCTTAAGGCTAAGAATATCCCTTTTTGTCTGGCAACCAATAGCCCCGAAAAAAATGCACTGGAATGCTTGTCGCTAGCTAATTTAAACGGTATTTTTAATGATGTCATTACCCGAGATCATGTTCAGCAAGGAAAACCTGCTCCCGATGTTTTTTTGTTAGCTGCTAAGGTGTTAAGCACGCCTGTTTCTCAGTGTTTGGTAATAGAAGATTCCAAAACAGGGATTCAGGCAGCGGTTAATGCGGGGGCAAATTCAGTTTTTATTCCTTCGGTTCTCCCTGTCGATGCAACAGCCGTCGCTTTAGCCGATTATTTATTCAATGACCTTGATGAATTGGCGCAAATTATCCATTAGATAGCGGCTCATCCTGTATAATTCTTTGAATTTTAAACGCCCTAGAATTTTATTTTGAAATTGTCAGACAGAAAAATATCCGTTATCGCTCCAGCAAGATTGCATATGGGTTTCATCGATTTAAGTGGCTCATTAGGCCGTAACTTTGGAAGTATTGGTGTTGCTTTAAATGAAATTGCAACGCGACTTACCGTTACGTTTTCTGATCAATTGTGTGTAGAAGGGGCTTCAGCGGCAAGAGCTGAAAAGTGTACAAAAATCTTATGTGAGACCCTCAAGGTATCTGATCAGGTAAAGATAGAAATTGAAATTGCTATTCCAGAGCATGTTGGCTTAGGTTCTGGAACACAAATGGCATTAGCGATAGGCTCTGCTTTAAATGCCTTTTATGATTTGGGACTGAGTACCCGAGAGATTGCTCAAATAGCTGATAGGGGTAAGCGTTCTGGTATTGGTATTGGTGTTTTTGAGCAAGGTGGTTTAGTTGTTGATGGCGGTAGAGGGGAAAATACCTTAACACCTCCCGTTATTTCTCACATGGATATTCCAGATGACTGGCGATTTATTCTGGTTTTTGACCAAAGAGGTCAGGGCTTACATGGTGATCAAGAAATCAAAGCATTTAAAGAATTACCACCATTTCCTCATCAAGAAGCTGCCAGACTCTGTTATCTTCTCATGATGCAAGGGCTACCAGCTGTTGCAGAAAAAAACATTGAATTGTTTGGTGATGTAATTACTCAGTTACAACAATCGGTCGGTGAGCATTTTGCTTCAGTTCAAGGGGGTATTTTTACTAGTCTTGAAGTAGCCGAAGTAATGCAATGGTTGGAACAACAAGGTGCTGTAGCAATTGGTCAGACCTCTTGGGGGCCAACTGGGTTTTGTGCGGTTAACAATGCGCAAAAAGCAGATGCACTGGTTATTGAAATGCAACAAAAATTCTCCCATTTTAGTAACCTGAGTTTTGTTGCTGCCAGTGCTAGAAATAGTGGTGGGGATGTTTTTGTTATATAACTATCCTACTAACAGTCCGCTTTAGTTTTTCTACAAATGCAAAGGATCCTTTTCAAACTTTGGTAGATCAGGATCCATAGTGTCCCATGATTGAGCCTCAGATACCCAAAAGTCCATGTGTGGTTTATAGATGCTGGGGTTGTCCAGTGTAGCTGCATTAACCGGTCGAATTTTATCTGTAGCAGAATTTCTGCCAAAAAGTGATGTTCCACATTCTGGACAAAAACCTCTGTGGACAGTGTTGCCACTGTCAGAAGTGGTGGGGTATTCTTTGTAAGCCCCTGTGATTTTGAGTGCATGGTAAGGCACAAACAATGCTGGAAAATAGGTCGTTCCAACCGATTTTTGACAGGTCCGGCAATGACAGTTACCAGCACCTATAGGTTCGGCCAAAATTTCATACTTTACTGCTCCACATAAGCAACCACCAGTAATCGGTAATTTCATTTTTTTCACCTTTAAAGTTTATAGGTAGCTGTCAATTGTTCAGGGGAAAAATCATCGACATTTATGGCTACCCGTCTTGCTTGTTCAGCCTTTGTGATTAAATCAGCTTCGGTTTCGGTGATAATATCTGCTTTTATTGCCTTTTGTATCACGTTGGTTAAAGCACCTTTCTCCAGTCGTCCTTGTTTTTGTGCAACATGGAGTTTGGCTTCAATTGGGGCGGCCAGGAGCACAGCTTTGAATGCGGTTTCGATCCGGCCGGTGGCATCTTCAGGTTTTTCATTAATATAAATTCCTGCTGTCAAGCGGTCGCGGGCAGAGCTATCGTTCTGGAGTAATTGTGCCAGTTGTCCTATTAGCTTCTCTTGCGGTGGCGCATAAGGTTTTCCTAGTGGAAATAGTATGGCGCGCAATAAGGTCGCAGGAATGCGAGAGGGTAATAGCCAGAACACGGCTAATAACGATTGCTGGGCGCGATGTAGACTATACTGACAAGCCCAGTTCAGCAGTGGTAGATCATCCTGTTTTGAGCCTTGGTTTTCGAAGTGTTTAAGTGCACAGGAGCATAGATATAAGTGGCTGAGTACATCTGCATAGCGGCCGGAGATTCTTTCCTTGCGTTTAAGTTGACCACCCAGAGTTAGTAGGGCTAAATCAGCTGACAAGGCAAAAGCAGTACTGAGCCTGGTTAATTGCCGATAATAACCTTTAGTGTGTTGGTCACCTGGCGTTTGAGCGAGCTTTGATCCACCTAAGCCGAACCAGAAACCTCGTATCAAATTGTTTAGGAAGAAACGGATATGTCGCCATAGTATAGTGTCGAACTCGCATAAAGCTTTTGCTTTATCCGTATTGTTTAAGGCGTTCATTTCGCTTTGAATGAAAGGGTGGCAACGTACAGAACCTTGACCAAAAATCATCATGGTACGGGTCAAAATATTAGCGCCTTCTACGGTAATACCGACTGGGATGAGCTGATAAATACGGCCGATATAATTGGATGGACCAAGGCAAATTCCAGAACCACCTTGTATGTCCATGCCGTCGTTGATAATGCGACGCATGCCTTCGGTCAACTGGTATTTAAGGATGGCTGAAATTACTGCTGGTTTTTGGCCCTCGTCGAGTGCAGCACAGGTAACTTGACGCGCTGCATCCATTAAATAAGTGGTGCCTGCTACACGTGCCAGTATTTCTTCTATACCCTCGAAAGCGCCGATCGGTAAATTAAATTGAGTGTGAATACGAGCATAGGCTCCGGTATTACGACAGATGAATTTGGCTGCACCGACACTCAGTGC
>DAOWHF010000206.1:0-6957 GCA_030641565.1 Methylomarinum sp. | reverse complement strand
CCTTCCATATGCAAGAACACGCACCCTGCAAGTTCAACGCAACCAAAATAATTGGTATCAGTTTACCGCTGAACAAGATATTCCTCTGGATCAGCTAGATACCATCATTATGCGCAAGGATCCGCCTTTTGATCAGGAATACATCTATGCAACTTATCTTTTAGAACAAGCTGAACGTTTAGGTTGCTATGTTGTAAATAAACCGCAATCATTGAGAGATGCTAACGAAAAATTATTTACTTCCTGGTTTCCTCAATGCTGTGCTGACACTCTGGTTGCCAGAGATCCATTACGCTTTAAAAGTTTTTTACAAAAACATAAAGAAATGATTTTAAAGCCGCTTGATGGCATGGGTGGCACCTCTATCTTCCACATTAAAGAAGATGATCCTAATCTCAATGTTGTGCTTGAGATAATGACAGAATACTCCACACGCTATATCATGGCACAACGTTATATCCCTGATATCAAACAAGGCGATAAACGCATTTTACTGGTTAATGGTGAGCCCGTACCTTACGCTTTAGCGCGCATACCAGCCCAAGGCGAAACCCGTGGCAATCTTGCAGCGGGCGGACGTGCAGAAGGCCGAGAATTAACTGAAAGAGACCTATGGATTGCCAAGCAAGTTGGCCCCACTCTAAAAGAAAAAGGCTTGGTATTTGTTGGTATAGATGTCATTGGTGATTTCTTAACCGAAATAAACGTCACTAGCCCAACCTGCGTCCAAGAGCTAGACCAACAATTTAGCCTTAATATCAGTGGCCAGCTGATGGATCACATTGAATCTGTTTTAATTAAATCATAAACGCATCATGACAACCGTAAACAAAACGCCTCTTTCACAGCCCTCGGTATCTATGAGCGATGTATTGCTGATTGCTGTGTTTTTTTCTACGGTTGTCCATGCCTTTATTTTACTGGGAATAAATTTTACTATTCCTCAGCCCCAAAAAACTAACAAACAAATTGAAATAACATTTGCCAGCACGCCTGCCAAGAAAGCACCTAAAAAATCAAATTATCTGGCCCAAGAAAACCAGGTTGGGGCAGGTAAAAAAACCAGCAAACCAACGCCTCCAAAACAAAAACTACCTAGCCAGGGCAACCGTAAAAACCAACCACCCCGCCCTCAAAAAGCACAAATAGAAAGCAAACCCAAAGCGGTACAAAAACTCATTACTCAGATACAAGCTAAACAGAAAATATCAACAACCAGAAAACAAAAAACTGTTGCAGAAAAAAAACATCCCAAATTATCTGTCGATGCCTTACAGCAACAAATTGCACAATTAGGTGCTAAAATTCGTCATAGTCGACAAAGCGCCGAACAAACCAAGATTAAATTTGTTAACTCTATTAGCACCCATAAATATGTCGCTGCACAATATGTTAATGACTGGGAGCAAAAGGTTGAAAGCGTTGGTAACCTTAATTATCCTGAAGTCGCTAGAAAAAAAGGCTTTTCAGGCTCATTAACAACCGATGTTGGTATTAATGCTGATGGTAGCATTTATAGTATCCGCATCACCAAATCATCAGGCAATAAAGCACTTGATGATGCGGCAAAACGGATCATTAAACTTAGCGCACCCTTTGCAGCATTACCCAAAGAATTACTTAAAGAACTTGAAGTCTTAGTTATCACCAGAGTATGGAAATTCTCTGATGAATCTGGCATCACCACTCGTTAAAATTACTATGACAACATCTCTCTATTTAAATAATCAGTTTTTAATTGCCATGCCTAATCTTGCAGATGTCAATTTCTTTCATACTGTGAGCTTTTTGTGTCAGCACAATGAAGAAGGCGCGCTAGCTATAGTCATTAATCGACCAACAGACATGACTTTAGCTGATATTTTTAAGCAAATAGGAATCGAATCTTCATCTCAGCAAGTAAAAAACACCCCCGTCTATGCCGGCGGCCCTGTTCAACAAGAAAGAGGTTTTATTATCCACCCCAAAAATTCTAGAACATGGGAGTCCTCCATCCCTATTTCAGAATCATCAAACCTAACTAGCTCTCGTGATATTCTGGAAGCGATTGCCGAAAACAAAGGCCCAAAGCAATACCTTATTGCTTTGGGTTATGCAGGCTGGGGAGCAGGGCAACTGGAAAAAGAAATCATCAGCAATGCCTGGCTAAATACACCTTATGATGAACAAATTTTATATCACACCCCCGCCCGTCAACGCTGGGCATCGGCTGCCAATCAGATTGGCATTGATATCAGCCAATTAACAGCACCTGCCGGCCATGCTTAAAACCGATCCTCTCGCGGCAAAATTAACGACCGACACCTTTCTTGGTTTTGATTTTGGCAATAAAAAAATTGGCACTGCGGTAGGACAAACAACAACCGGCATTGCCAGTCCCTTACAAACGATTCGCTCAATCAACCAGCAACCTAATTGGGACCTCATATCTCAACTGATCAAAGAATGGAAGCCCGCCGGTCTGGTGGTAGGGGTATCTAAACAAGCTGACGGCTCAGATAATATCATCACCCCCCGAATGCTTAAGTTCTGTAGGCAATTAGAAGGTCGATATAACCTGCCTGTTTACCAAATCGACGAAGCATTTTCCACTTTTGAAGCAAAACAAATGTTATTTGATGATCTTCAGGTCAGTGCTGGTAAACTATGGGATGTTCAAGACCAACTCGCGGCTCAGCTTATTTTACAAAGCTGGTTAAACCAAAAGCACTTCAGCTGATCGCTCACAATCTAAAAACAATGACAAACAACAATCTAAAAATACCATCGTTACTCACTAAATTAGAAACCGATCTTAGAGCACTGATTACCTCAAGAAAACTAGAGAACCCACTGATGATTGGCATTCATAGTGGTGGTGTCTGGATTGCCGAACATTTACATCAACGACTCAATATAGAAGAACCGCTAGGGCTAATGGACATTTCCTTTTATCGCGATGATTTCTCCCAAATTGGCATTCACCCCAAAGTAAAGCCCAGCCAATTGCCCCCACAAATGGAAGGTCGAGATATTATTCTTATCGATGATGTGTTTTACACTGGCAGAACCAGTCGTGCCGCATTAAATGAGATTTTTGATTTTGGCCGCCCCAACCAAGTGGTTTTAGGGGTATTAATTGAGCGTAATGGACGACAAGTCCCATTACAACCTGATTGTTCAGGCTGCTCTATTACACTACCAGCAGGACAAAGAATAAAACTAACAGGTCCATCACCTTTAGATATTCACATTCAATCCTTTAACGATGACTTAACCGCCACCTAACCATGTCAAACCTGCAGCTTAACAACGAAGGCAAGCTCAAACACTTTCTAACCATTGATGGTTTAGATAAAGCTATGCTAACCGAAATACTCGATACTGCCGAGTCATTTGTCGGCATGTCTGAGCAACCGGTAAAAAAAGTCCCTCTATTACGAGGAAAGACCATAGTAAACCTGTTTTTTGAAAACAGCACCCGCACCCGCACCACCTTTGAGCTTGCTGCCAAACGTTTATCGGCAGATGTTCTCAGCATGAATATCGCAACATCAGCAACCTCGAAAGGTGAAAGCTTACTGGACACCATCCACAATTTAGAAGCGATGCATGCTGATATGTTTGTGGTCAGGCATGCTATTAGTGGCGCAGGACACTTTATTGCTCAAAATACAGCGCCCCACATCAGTGTAATTAATGCAGGTGACGGACAACATGCCCACCCTACGCAAGCCATGCTGGATATGTTTACCATACGCCGACATAAACAAGACTTTAGTCAATTGAAGGTTGCCATTATTGGCGACATTTTGCACTCACGAGTGGCTCGTTCACAAATTCAGGCACTTAATACCTTGGGAACAAAAGAAATCAGAGTCATCGCCCCAAAAACACTACTACCTTCACATGTTGAAAGCCTGGGCGTCAAGGTCTTTAACAGCATGGAGGAAGGCCTTAAAGATTTAGATGTGGTTATTATGCTGCGCTTACAAAAGGAACGCATGACCTCCGCATTACTCCCCACGGAAAGAGAATATTTTAAATGTTTTGGGCTAACGGAAGAACGTTTAAAGCTGGCAAAACCTGATGCGATTGTCATGCACCCCGGCCCAATCAATCGCGGGGTAGAGATTGCCTCAAGCATTGCTGATGGCCCTCAATCTGTTATTCTTCAATAAGTCAGCAATGGTATTGCCGTTCGCATGGCAATCATGGCAATAACCATGCAAAACAATGGAGATGCCCTATGAGTAAAATACACATCTCAAATGGACATATTATTGATCCAGTCAATAAAATAGACCAAATAGGCTCAGTCTATATTGCTGATGGAAAAATACTCTCCGTACTCGAACAACCTTCTGATTTTGTTGCAGATACTGTTATTGATGCAGAGAATAAAGTGGTCTGCCCCGGCTTTATTGATCTTAGCGTAAGATTAAGAGACCCCGGCCAATCATATAAAGGCACCATACAAAGTGAAACAGCCGCCGCTGCAAGTGCAGGTGTAACATCTCTGTGCTTGCCACCGGATACCCGCCCTGTTATTGACACTCAAGCGGTTGTGGAACTGATCAATGATAAATCTGAAAAAGCAAACTACACCCAGGTTTATCCCATCGGTGCTTTGACCTTTAGTCTTGCGGGTGTTGAGCTCAGCTCAATGGCCGCATTAAAACAAGCTGGCTGTATCGCGGTTAGTAATGCAAGTGCACCCATTAGTAGCTTACTGGTATTTCGTAGAGCAATGGAATATGCCAGCAGCCATGACTTATTAGTCATATACCATCCTGATGAAGCATCTCTCAGCAATAAAGGCTGCGCTCATGAAGGCGCTGTTGCTACGCGATATGGACTTCCAGGCATTCCTGATGCATCTGAATCAACCGCTGTTGCACAATGCTTAGAATTAGCCGAACTGACCGGTTGCAGAGTCCATTTCAGTCAAATCAGTAGCAAACGCTCTGCAATAAAAATCCAGCAAGCAAAAAAATACGGCCTTAAAGTCACTGCCGATGTGGCAATACATCAACTACATCTCACAGAAAATGACATTGAACCGTTTAATAGCGCTTATCATGTGTTGCCGCCTTTTCGCTCAGAAAAAGACAAACAACGCTTAAGAGAAAGCCTGGCTAATGAGACCATTGATGCCATTTGTTCTGATCATCAACCACATGATTTAGATGCCAAACTTGGGGCTTTTCCAGAAACAGAACCCGGTATCTCTGCACTGGAAACTTTATTACCTTTAACTCTCAGCCTTGTTAAAGACAATGCCATTACCTTATCCCAAGGTATTGCCGCACTCACTCAAAACCCCGCGCATATTTTAAATATTCAACGCGGTGCATTAACAACTGGATTCTCTGCTGACATATGTATTTTTGATCCCTCCCTTCAATGGGAAGTTAATCAAGAAAACTGGAAAAGCGCTGGGAAAAACACACCTTTTTGGGGAAAAACATTAAAAGGCCGTGTAACACACACATTGCAATCGGGAAATATTATTTATTCCCTGTAGCTTATTAAAAAATAGAAGCATTACATACTTGTTAAAACAATACCCTAAGTGAATTGTAGGTAACTTCTCATTCCGGACGAGCAGAAACCATACTCACACAAAGCCACTAATACACAAAGAAGAGCAATTACTTAGTGGCTTTGTGTGAAAAATCTCATACTCTCTCTGCATCATGATCAAATTTTCGTAGCCTTAATGTAACAAAGTGGAATCAAGGCTACATGTACTTTGTTTATCTTAACCTTCCTTTAATTAGCCCACCATTAAACCCTAACTGCTTCCAAGCCTCAAACAGCACAATAGAAACCGTATTGGAAAGATTCAAACTTCTGCTTTCTGCTTTCATAGGTAAGTAAAGCTTCATATCCGCATCATGCTGATTTAAAAAGCTTTCAGGCAGCCCTCTCGTTTCAGGGCCAAACATTAAAGCATCACCATCTTGATAGGCTACATCTGCATAATTCTTACTACCTTTTGTGGTTAAAGCAAACAACCTATTTGGCTTTACTTTTTCAACAAAATCAGCCAGTGATTCATACTGCTGCACATGTACCCATTCATGATAATCCAGCCCTGCTCGACGTAGTTTTTTATCATCCAACTCAAAACCTAAGGGATGAATCAAGTGTAGCTGTGCACCCGTATTAGCGCACAGCCTAATGATATTACCGGTGTTTGCTGGGATTTCCGGTTCAAATAAAACAATATTTAACATTTATTTTTTAATTTTGACCGCAGACAGCCCCCAGATATCATCAGCATATTCAGTGATGGTTCTATCGGTAGAGAACTTGCCACTAGACGCTGTATTAAGGATACTCATTTTAGTCCAGTGCTCTCTATCTCTGTAAGCTTCACTGACACGAGCCTGTGCATCAATATAACTACGGAAATCAGCAATAGTCATCCACGGATCATGTGGGTTTTTAAGCGAACCAAGAATATCATCGAAAATACCGTGCTCTACACTATTAAAATGCCCACTTTCCAACAAACTGATCACTGCTTTTATATCAGCATCTTCGTCAATCATGGCACAAGGATTATAATGAGGTCGTAATTCCTGAACCTCAGTTTCAGTCAAGCCAAACAAAAAGAAATTTTCATCGCCAGCTTCTTCACGAATTTCAATATTAGCACCATCCAATGTCCCAATTGTTATCGCACCATTCATCATAAACTTCATGTTGCCTGTACCTGATGCCTCTTTTCCTGCTGTTGAAACTTGCTCGGATAAGTCAGCGCCTGTACAGATTTTCTCCATCGCCGATACACGATAATTAGGCAAGAAAACCAATTTCAGTTTATCGCCTACATCAGGGTCATTATTAATCACATTTGCAACATTGTTAATCAACTTAATGGTTTTCTTAGCCATCACATAACCCGGCGCCGCCTTACCACCAATCAAAACACAGCGAGGCACCCAATTCTCTGTATCACCTTTTTTG
>DAOWHF010000172.1:0-5279 GCA_030641565.1 Methylomarinum sp. | reverse complement strand
GTAAGAGTTTAACAACATTCATGCCGTGTCCAGCCACTTGTGTCAGTATCTGATGTTCTTTAGATAAAGGAATGGTGACCATTTGGCAGAATAGGCCTTTGTTTGCAGCTTCTAGCATTGTCCAGGCAGCTTTAAGTGTTAAGCTTTTGGGCGATTGAAATTCAACAGCAATCATTAAGCCTTTGCCGCGTGCTTCTTTTAGGAATTCATACTGTCCAGTCATTGCATTAATGCTGCTAATAATGTCTTCCCCAACTTTAGCGCTGTTTTCGACTAACTTTTCATCTTCCATGACTTGTAATGTTGCAAGTCCTGCTGCCATTGCCATGTTGTTCTTTGAGAAGGTTGAGCCATGCACAACAGCTCTATCCATGCGATTGAATACGGTGTCCATGATTTTTTGGGTCATTGCAACTGCACCGACAGGAATAAAACCACCCGAAAGGGCTTTAGCCATTAAGATCATGTCAGGTTTTACACCCCAATGATCGATTGCCCAGAATTTTCCTGTACGACCTAGACCTGTCTGGATTTCATCGGCTACGAATAGCGTGCCGTACTTTTTACATAGACGTTCTACTTCTGGTAGGTAGTTATCATCAGGGACGTTAACGCCTTTACCTTGAATAGGCTCAACAATAAATGCTGCAACGTCTTTCGTACTTAATGCTTTTTCCAGTGCGTCTAAGTTATTAAAGGGAATGGCATTGCAATTAGGTAGCAAAGGACCAAAGCCTTCTTTAAAAATTTCTTCACCATTTAAGGAGAGAGAGCCCATGGTTAAACCGTGGAAACTATGTTCACAGTGCACAATTCCTGGGCGCTTGGTGGTGTAGCGTGCAAACTTGATGGCGGCTTCAACTGCTTCGGTGCCAGAGTTGCTGAAAAACATTTTGTTAGTATTTTCTGGTGTAGTCGCCAGAATTTTTTCAGCCAATAAGCCGCTTAATAACGAAACATCCATTTGTACCAGGTTTGGTAATTCAAGTGTCAATGTTTCTTGCAGCGCACTGATTACCGTTGGGTGGTTACGACCCACTGCAAATACTCCAAATCCACTAAGTAAATCCAGGTATTTATTGTTCTCTTCGTCGAATAAATATTGTCCAACGGCTTTTTTATAATTTTTATCATAACCAATGGTTCTTAAAACTCTAACCATTTGGTTGTTTAGGTGTTGCTCATGTAAATCGAATTTATTGTCGAAATGTTGAGAAAAAAGATCGGCGATGCTGAAAGACATGAAATACCTCGATTAATTTCTATGGCCGTAAAAAGCAGGAAGTACAATAAGCGTACAGACTAAGGTAAAGAAAATACCAACAGCCAGTAATAAACCCATGCTGGCTGTACCAACATGTGATGTAAAAGCAAGGCTGCTAAAGCTACACATTGTGGTTAAGGAGCTAAAAAACACCCCGCGTGCTGTACTACTTTGTAAGATTTCTTTGTTACAAGACATGCCTGATTTCAGGCGATGCATGATATGGATGCCACTGTCTACGCCCATGCCCATTAATAAGGGGAGTGCAATAATATTGGCAAAGTTAAAGGTGTTGTTGAGTAAAACGTTAGTTGCACCGGTTAATAAACCCGCTAGTAATAAAGGGCCTATAACTAATAAAGTGCTTCTAAAGTCTCTTAGAATAATTAGCAATAGCAGAAAAATAGCGATAATCGCACCGGTAAAAGCCTGGATAAATGCGTTCACTACTGCTGTGCCAGATGCCTGATCTGCAACAGGCAATCCTGAAGAAGAGGGGGCTGCTGTTTGAACTTCTGCGACAAATTGTTTTAAATTTTCTAGTTTGTTTTGGTCGTGCTCAGGTGTAATGAGTATTTTGTATAAGCCGTTAGGGCTAAGCCAATGATTGCGAATATAGTCGGGTAAGTCGGCTAGTTGATAGGGTACAGCAGTCAAGCTGGTACGTAATCGTTCCATGGTGTAAGGCAGAAGCCCTAAAATGTTCTTTTCCAGTAATAAGTGAGGTGAATCATTTTCCTCATTATAGGTGCTTAAAAATAGCGTAATATTTTTTTGTAGCTGTTCCAGTGTTGCTTTGGGTGCATTATTGGTATTTGACTGTAATGCTTTGGTGATACTGGTATTGAAGGCGGTTAAGGCTTGTTTGGGGTGTGTATCTGTTAACTCTTTATTAAATGTGTTGAGTTGGTTTCCCAAAATAAGCACTAGCTCATCAATGGTTTCTAGTTTTTGCTCTTGTTCTTTGGCGACAAGGTCTTTAAGAAAGATAGTGTTGTGAACGGATGGTAATTGTTCCAATTGTTTAGCAAGCTTTTCGGCACTGTCGATATCAGGTGCTAAAGCAGAGAGCGCAAAAGGTGAGTCTGTTTGTGAGGCAAGTAACTCTTTAATAGTGGAGACTGATTCACTATTGGGATCTCGCAAATTAATAGGGTTGGAATCAAAAACCAGTTGGGTCAATAATCCGCCTGATAATAAGGCAAAAACAATGGAGTAAATTCTGATGCGTTTGGCGTGACGAAAAGGCAGTGTTGCAAAGTCACCGATATTAAAATTGGAACGTATATGATTTACATTATTTACTTTAAATACGGTTAATAAAGCAGGTAATACTGTTAATGAAACGATCAAGCCAATCAGCATTCCTCCGCCTGAAATAATGCCGAGTTCAGATACACCAGAATAATCAGTGGGTATAAAAGCTAGAAATCCCATTGATGTGGTGAGGGCGCATAAAAAAATGGAAAACCCTACTGTATGTACGCTGTCACTAATGGCTTCACGGTTTTCCATGCCTTGTGCACGGCATTCTCTGAAGTGTAAGCATATGTGAATAGCATAATCGACACCCAATCCAATGTATAGCACTGCAAAAGCAATGGATATTAAATTTAGGTGGCCAATAGCAAGTGTTGCAAAGCCAGCAGTTAAAATAAGCCCAAGGATTAAAACAATAAAAGTGGCGATTAGCAGTTTAACTGAACGTAAGCCTAGCCATAAAGAGCCGCATACTAAGATTAAAGAGACAATGCCGGCAATTGCGGCACCTTCACTAACGCTTTCTAATTCTTCATGTTCAAGTGCTGTTTCACCAGTGATACGAATTCGGGTGCCCGGGTTATTTTGCATAATGCCATTAATTGTGGCTCTTGCAGCTGTTAGTGCAAGTTCAGCAGGCATAATTTCATCAAAGTTTAACTTAGGTCTGGCAATCACCAGTGTACGATTGCTTTCTGTGTTTAGCTTGTCAGCAGCAAGTAAATTTTGCCATGAAACAGCATAAGGTTGATCGTTGAGCTGGTGAGTAATGGCCTTATCGATAGAAAGTAATAATGGATTAAGATTCATCGGTAGCGATTTGTCAGTACTTTCTAGGGCTTGCGTAATAATGTCCAGCAATCCTTCTAGGTGATAGTTCTGTGCTAAATAACCAATAAAAGGTTGTGCGTCAGTTAATTTTTCACCTAAGTCTTCTAATTCTTGTTGATCAAGAAATAGTAATGCTTGTTGACTAAAAAAGTCATTTTCTGTTGGGATATAAACAGAAGAAAAGCTATCTGTTTGTACGCTTAATTTGTCGGTAAGTACGTTAGCGACTTGTGAGGTTTCTTCCGGCGTTAGTGCGTCAACTACAAGAATGATAACGCCTGCATCTTTGGGAAATTCAGATTCTATGCGCAGACGATTTTTCTGAAACGGGAGGTCAGGAGACAACATTTCAGCGGTATTGGTATTTACCCCAAGGTTATTTGCTGTGTAATGTAAGCTTGCAGCACTTAACAAAACTGTTAATAGTATTAAAAGCCAGGGAAAACGAAGTACTAGCGCACCCCACCAGCATATAAATCGGTTAATCACTGAAGAAGAAGGTGCGTTCATTGCTTGGCCGTTTGTTGCTCAAAGCCGGCTATTATATCAAGTTGTTTTGCAGCTAACTTTAATTTGTTTTTTGCGGCATTAAAATGTGAGCCAAGTTTGATTAACCCAGGTAGTTCACTGGGGTGGATAAGTAAAAACCAAAGTAGTTTGGGTAGAACAACATCGCCTTCATTGTTTAAGGCGTAGCTAACTGCTTTGGGTAAACTCATGCTGACAGGATCTGCAATACAGCGTATGACAAGAGTAGGGCAATTGTTTAATAATGCAGTTTTTGCAACAGCAATGCTTTCCATATCCAGTGCTATGGCACCCGATTGTTGGTGAATTGTTTTTTTATCAATACTGTCAGCAACAATTGTGTGGCTTTCGGCTAATCTCCCTGTAATAGGATTAAGAGCCGACAGCTGTTCAGTAACATGCTTCAGCCAAGGGGAATCAATAGACAGCTGTTGTTTGTCAGCGCTTAGCAAATTGTCAGCTAAAACTAGATCGCCTGGTTTTAAGTCTGGGTGCAATGCGGCTGCACATCCCCAGCTTATCAGCCTATTTGCACCTTTTTCAAGCAGTAATTCACTGGCTTTTATCGCATTTCCTGGGCCCGCACCAGAAAGTGCGAGCAGTATATTGCCATTGATGGTAATACACTCACCTTTGTTGATTTTTTTGCTTGTTAGACTACTAATTTCATCGGGTAGAGCAATAATAATGCCAGTAATCACCTTGAAGAAAGCTCGTTGCGATAGCGAGCTAATGCCCAAAGTGGAAAGAACTTGTCATAACCGTGATATTTTAGGAAAAAGACTTTAGGGAAACCTGGGGCAGTAAAGCATTTATCATCCCAAACGCCATCTGCTTGCTGTTCGCGTAATATAAAATCTATACCTGCTTTCACTTCTGGGCTGTTTGCTTCACCAGCTGCCATTAGGCCAATTACTGCCCAAGCAGTTTGAAATGAGGTGCTAAAGTGATATTTACCACCATATTTCTCAATATCATAATAGCTTTTATTATCTTCGCCCCAGCCACCATCTTCACGTTGAACCGATTTTAAATAGCTTGCTGCTTTAGTGAATAATGGATCTGTTTTTGCAATGCTGGTTTGTTCCAGTCCTAGTAAAACAGACCATGTGCCATAAATATAGTTGGTGCCCCATCGGCCAAACCAAGAGCCATCTTGTTCTTGTTCACTACGAATATATTCAATTGTGCGTTCTAAAGCGGGTAAATATTCATCATGATCCCGTGCAACTTTCGCCATTAACATGGCGCAGCGAGCACTAACATCTGCAGTCGGAGGATCTAGCAAAGCACCGTGGTCTGCAAAAGGGATTTCATCCAAGTAATAATAGGTGTTATCAACATCAAATGCGCCATAACCGCCATTTTCTGACTGCATACCAACAATCCAGCGAGT
>DAOWHF010000360.1:0-13255 GCA_030641565.1 Methylomarinum sp. | reverse complement strand
CAGTGGAGAAGGCAGAACTATTCAAATTAATCATCTGTTAAGCGGCACTATCTGCTTTAAGAAGCTCAGCGATAAACTCGATGTGTGGTGTCATCTGAGGTGTATCAGGAATTTTCCATGTTTTTCTTACAATACGGGAAAGTATATTATCTAACCAGAGACGGTTTGAATTCGCTTTTTCAATTACAAATTTGTATGAGTCTTCATCAGGAATGATAGCAAATCCATCAACCCAAACCTCAATGGTTTCTGATTCACCTACCAGTTGAATTTGTATATATGCGGTTCGTGCTTCAAGGTCAAAACTTAAACTGGTTAACTCAGCAATATCTTTAAGTACTATGTTTGCTACCCATGAAATCAACTTTCTGGGTGTCCATTTTATGACTGATTTTACTATACTTGTCTTTAAACTCATTTTTTTAACTCACATTTTTAGTTGAACAATATTATTTCAGTAATGCTTCTAAAGAAGTCTGCCTTTGACTAATATCCTGTTGTCGAATGGCCATAGATAGTGCCTTACGAGTACCCACAAAAACAGCTAAACCTTTAGCTCGGGTCAATCTTCCAATAGCTGCATTATGGTAAGTGACACGGCTGACAATACCCGTAAGCACTTTCGTGATAGTGTTCATTAATAGAAGGCTAGGTTTTAGGGGTACGGTAAAGAGATTGGACTATATTATAATACTTACTTTACATCATCTATAACCAACTCTATAAAACCTAAATGAGCAATGAAGTAATTAACCATGCACCTTCCGTAGAAAGAGCCAAAGAACTAGAGCAACAAGCAATAGAGGGGCTTAATCAAATGAAGCTGGGGCAAGACAAGGTCATTCTTGCCTGTCATAAAATGAGGGATACCAAAGCATATACCATGCTTGGTTTTGACTCTTATTATGCATGGGGAGAAAGTGCTCTTAATCTGAAAAAATCCAGACTTAATGAACTGGCTTTAGCGGGGGAAGTTCAGCAAGAGTTATTAACTGGCGTAGAAAGTAATATTAAACAGTCTGATACATCTGATATTACAGAAAGGAATGATGTAATTGAAATCATTGCTACTTCAGTTGATTCAGTCGGTTTTGAGAAAGAAGGTGAGGGTGATGATATAAAAGATACTTCTGATAATTTTGTCATTACAACGACCAAATCCACAGTCTCAGCTTCTGATTTATCAGAAATGGGTACGCCTCAATTACTGGCTTTAGCAAAAGCCCCCAAAGGAGAACGACTAGCTATTCTTGATAAGGTGGTCGTGGAAGCGAAAGCGGAAGATAAGTCTATTACTACAAGTACGATTAAAGAGGCAGTTAAAGCGTCCGCAGAACCTGTTGAAGATAGTGAACCATCAGACGATGAAAAAGCTGTAGTCATAAAAAAGCAGCATAAATCTGCGATGAGCAAAGTTAGTAAGTTAACTGATGCATTGAACGAGCTTGATACGACACAGGTTGATAGCGAAGAGGTGGAAAGCTGGAAGGCATACTTGGATGAAGTTAAATTATCAATCTCCATTCTTGAAAAACAGCTGGGGTATGAATGAGTGGTAAGTTTGCTATTCTGGCAAATCTTTAGGATGCTGAACCCAGGCATCACCCATTAAAGTAGACCATTGTGAATCCAGTTGAAAATAAGCCAAGGCCGCTGTCGGCATAAGATTTCCATTTTCAGCTGGTGGGGCATTCGGCGCTAGATTATGAACTAAATATTCAAAACTGGGGTTATGTCCCACCAATAAAAGCCGTTGCACTAAATCTGGGGTATACGACAAAACCTGAAGTAAATCAGATGCGCTCGCTTCATAAATGGATTTTTCTGTTTGAATAGAATCTACGGATAACCCCATTGTCTCGCCGACTATCTCAGCTGTTGTCAGTGCTCGAGTTGCTGGTGAACTAATAATTAAATCAGGTATCAATTTTTGATCAGCTAACCATTCCCCCATTTGCAAGGCATTACGTTGCCCTCGTTTATTTAATGGACGATAAAAATCAGTAGAGTCAGTATTCCAATCGGATTTGCCGTGTCTTAATAGAAGTAGTTCTTTATACGCTGTCATAATAATCCTTGTTACTTTAAAACGGTTTCAACCAATTTAACCCAATAACTTGCCCCGATGGTCAAGATATCATCATTAAAATCATAATGAGGATTATGCAATAAACAATCACCTTCAGATGATCCATTACCTAGCCAAACATAACAACCTGGCTTTTCCTGTAACATAAAAGAAAAATCTTCAGAACCCATACTGGGAACAGGCTGCAAATCAACATGATTAACACCTGCTACTTCTTGGGCAACAGTTACAGCAATAGCCGTTTCAGCTTCTGAATTAGAGGTAACAGGATAACCTGCATTTTCAGGGTTAATAGTGATTTCAGAGGTAAGATCAAAACCTTTTGCTAAAGATTCAACGATTTGGATCAGTTTATCTTTAATCAACGTTTGAACATCCGAATTAAAGCAACGATAAGTCCCCCTTAACACCACAGAATCAGGGATAGCATTCCAGGTATTACCACCATGGACTTGAGTAATACTCAGCACAGCCGAATCAGCCGGGTTAACATTGCGACTAACGATAGATTGTAAAGCGGTAATTAGTTGAGCCGCAGCAAGCAAAACATCATCACCCAAATGAGGCATCGCAGCATGTGTGGCTTGTCCTGATAAGACAATTTCGAAACAATCAAAAGAAGCCATCATAGCGCCCGTTTTAATCGCAAAATGGCCTGGTGGAATATCAGGGAAGTTATGTAAACCAAAAACACAATCTGTTGGAAATAACTCAAACAAACCATCATCAATCATTTGTTTAGCCCCAGCACGACCTTCTTCAGCAGGTTGAAAGATAAAATAAACCGTACCATTAAAATCATTATGATCCGCTAAATATTTCGCTGCACCTAATAACATAGCGGAATGTCCATCATGACCACAAGCATGCATTTTTCCGCTATTTCTCGATTTATAGGGTAGGGTATTTTTTTCTTCAATAAACAGCGCATCCATATCAGCACGAAGCGCAATACTTTTAGAACTGTTACCTGAGGATAAACTGGCAACAACTCCGGTTTTGCCCAATCCCTCATGAACCTTTAATCCAAAACTTTTCAATTTTGAGCTGATAAATGCAGAGGTATTGATTTCCTCAAAAGCCGTTTCAGGGAATTGATGGAAATGCTGTCGCCAATCGCGCATTTCAGAATGCATCAAGTCAATTTCAGGATAGATAGCCATAGGGGAAAGAACCAAAAAATCAAAATAAAAAAATAAACTTGTTCACTGTCTGGTATTAATAAAAACAAAAAGAGAACGAAAATGCAAAGCAACACTAATTTAACCAGAAAGCAGCAAGAAGTTTTAGATTATCTTATTGCCAATCAAGACCAATTTATTTAGCCACCGACATTGGATGAATTGTGCTTTGAAATGGGTCTTAAATCTAGAGGCTCATTGCATAAACATATTCAAGGCCTAATTAATGCTGAACTGGTGCAAGCACCTAACCGTAAACAACGTGGTGTACGCTTAACTGAACAAGCGCTTGAAATTAAAACCACAGTAGAAACAACAAGTCCAATTAATGAAGAATACTGTTGGAACGATTGCAGCAGGTTCTCCTATATGCGACGTGCTCTGACCATTTTAAGGGTTAGATGCAGTGGTTGTTACTCAGTTTTTCTCAATGCATTGCCCTGAAAGTGATTGGGTATGACTTGAAAAGCCCCGATATTTTTAGCATCTGAGGCTTTTTGTTTAGGGTTATTAGCTGAAGTACAAATCCGAATATGTAATTATCCTGAAATCATCATTCCCTAAGGCTCTAATCGGGAACCTATGTGCATACTATAGATTCCGGCTAAGAGCTCGCAGGAGTGGTGGTTTGAGCATGAATGTATTAGAGTTGTTATAGGGTATCTAAAATAAGAAACAAGATAACGGTTAAGCCTAAACCACAATAGATGACACCATTGACGCTGGCATAATATTTTAATCTTCCACCTTCAGGTAGTTTTTTAAATATATCAAACTGCTTGATTGCAGGGTAAGCTCCGTTGAATTCAAGTACCACAATGGCGGCAACTGCAATAATAAATGCCAATAGACTAAAGCTATGGGGGTAATGAGCTGAAGCTCCCATAAAAAATAGCATGGGGATTGAGAATAAAGTGTTTGTTCTTGATGCTAATCCAGCGGTTGCTAATGCGGTTGCGGCTTCTGGTAGTGCCTCTCCACCTTCGGCAACTTGTTTGGTTGATGCAATAACAATTTGTTGGTTGGGCCAAATAATTAGCCAGACATTTAAAAACATAAATAGTCCGAGTAATGCGCCCACATAAATATCCATGGACATTCCGCCGCCTCTAACAGCAAAAATACCTAATCCTGTTATTAAAGTGAACATCGCTCCCCAGCGAAACCACCATAAAGCCTTGGGTACTAGTTTTTGAATGGCATCTGACTTTGATGTGGCATCAGCTTCTTTAAAGTATTCTGTTTGGACAAAGTTAAAGTAATAAAGTAAACCTATCCAAGTAATACCCGCCATAAAATGCCCCCACCTCAATAGCATCTCTATACCGAGTTTTGTCGTAATTAAATCCATAGCAATACCTCTTTTATTATAGTTATTGTAAAGACACATTAATTTAATTTAATGTAATGTGAGCTGTAGATATATGCATATAGAGTATGGGGCGTCAAATGATTTTGTTAAGTCATCTGATTGCTTGCTGTATGCACCTTATTATTCAGTGATTTTAGATTTTTAGTTCTGGCAATTGCTGCCGAGAGATGCTGGTAAGTAATCAGGTTAAATAATGCGGCAAGGGTTATGTTCGAAATAAAATATTTAATTAAGCATGTGAATGCTGGGTGTACTTCAGCCCGTTAAATATCAATGATTTGTAGGGTGAAGTGTGCTGAATCTCCCTCCACGCCTAATACCAAGTTGTCGAAGTTATTTTATATGCGAGCCTAAGAGTATGGATAAAGACAGTTTTTAATTTAATAAATGAAACCTTTTCGAAAACTCATTCTCTATAAAAATGGGAGTGAGTGGGATTTAGATTTCATCTATTAGTGCATAATACTATGCTGATTCATAACTGTTGTACGGATACATCCCGCTTTTTTTACTCAATAAGAAGGGGAAGAGAAATGAAACAAACTAAATTTGTAGTTAATGGTGTTAAAGCGTTGCTGATTCTAATATTGCTTTTAGGTAGTGGATCAGCTGTTTTAGCCAAAACAAATGATTGTTGGGCTGATTTTTTTGAAGATTCTCAGTTTAAAGGCAAGCATTTTCGACTTAAAGGACCTGTTCAATTGGGTAGTTTACTGAAAGTAAACGGAGAAAATTGGGATAAAAGAATTGAAAGTATTTTAGTTGGCCCTAAAACAACTTTGACAGTATTTGAGAATAAGAATTTTAAACTGACATTAAAAGAAATGGCTAACCATCCTGTTTTAATGAAATCCTTAGGTATTACAAAGCAGGATATTCTGGAGGATTCGGAAATTATTTTTCGCCCTAATTCAAAAGTACATAGTTTTGGTGAATATAATTTTTATCATAAAATCAGGTCGTTGAAAGTTGATTGCGTAAAATAGATGAATGGCATTTGCAGTTGCTCGATTTTTTATTGTCCTGTGAGTATTTTTTCATGGGGCATTAGGGAGCCTCTGATCAAGTCATGAACTCGTACCTTATGCTCAGAATATCCAGCTTCCGCGTTAAAAGCCTCGGCAACTGCTCCATGCGTTGCTCTACCTCCTGCATTATTCCATTCACTACATCCATGTGGCTTGGGCGAGAGCAGGACGCGGTAGCTTTGCCTACAGGACGTAGGTAAGGGGCGAGAGCAGGACGCGGTAGCTTTGAACCTAAATATTCTGAACATAATTTACTTCGCCCAGACTTAACCCAAGGTTCCTTGGAAATCAGGGTATAAAAATTAAAAGGCTCAAAATAATTTAAAGCTAAAAAATCTTTTAGATTGCTTGTGCATCAATAGATGCTGATGTAGCAGAATTCATAGCGTTATTTTATTAACTTAACTATCAAGATATCTCTTAATTCGTTAAAATACAGCATTTTTTGATCAGGCGTATTTAATGCGGATCCAGTCTCTCCCTACACAGCTCGTTAACCAAATCGCCGCAGGTGAGGTGGTCGAAAGACCCTCTTCAGTGGTTAAAGAATTGGTGGAAAATTGCTTTGATGCAGGCGCTACTCAAATTACTCTTGATATTGAACAAGGTGGTATTCGAGTCATTAAAATTCGTGATAATGGTTGTGGCATTTATAAAGATGATTTGCCACTGGCATTATCGCGACATGCAACCAGTAAAATTACTAATCTACAAGATTTAGAGCGGGTATCCAGTATGGGCTTTCGTGGTGAAGCCTTGCCGAGTATAAGTTCTGTTGCCAGGTTGACCTTAATCTCACGAACTGAAGATGCAGATTGTGCGTGGAAAGTGAGTGCGGACGGTACAGAAAGAGATTTTGACCCACAGCCAGACCCGCATCCTCAGGGTACGACTATTGATGTAAGAGATTTGTTTTATAATACGCCAGCTAGGCGTAAGTTTTTGAAAACAGAAAAAACAGAATTCTCACATATAGAAAGTTTGATTAAGAAAATGGCTTTAAGTCGTTTTGATATTGGTTTTGTTTTAAATCACAATCAAAAAGAAGTGATTAACTTAAAGCCGGCTCAATCGATAGCTGAAAAAGAAAAGCGAATTGCTAGCATTTGCGGCTCTGCTTTTATTGAAAACTCAGTCACTATAGATTTTGAGGCTTCAGGGCTACAATTGTCAGGCTGGGTGGGGTTGCCTACCTTTTCGCGTAGCCAGCAGGATATGCAGTATTTTTATGTTAATGGACGGTTAATTAAAGACCGTTTGGTAACACATGCTGTTAAACAAGCCTATCAAGATGTTTTGTTTCATGGGCGACATCCGGTTTTTGTGCTGTATTTGACTTTAGATCCAGCTCTAGTTGATGTTAATGCGCATCCAGCAAAACTTGAAGTCAGGTTTCGTGAAGGGCGATTGGTTCATGACTTTTTGTTTAGAGCATTGCATCGCTCTTTGGCGGAACTAAGGCCAGGTGAATCGAAAGTGGCGACAATTAAGGTTGAAGAGTTCACTCCAATTCAAACGCCACAGCATGAAGTAGAAACACCGATACCTTTGCGGAGCCGATCATTTAGTCAGGAAGCACCAAGGCAGGCTTCTTTGCCTATGAATGTGGCTGAAGAAATTGAATCGTACGCTAGTCTTTATCCTAAAGATAACGCTAGTCCAAGTATTGATTTTAACCAATCTATACCAGACACCCAGCCAGGGATGCCGCCTTTAGGTTATGCAATTGCACATTTGCATAGCATTTATATACTGTCGGAAACTGAAAAAGGCATTATTTTAGTTGATGCCCATGCGGCGCATGAGCGAGTAACCTACGAACGATTAAAAAAGCAATATCATCAAGGTGTTGTGCCTAGTCAGCCGTTATTATTACCGCTTAAAATTCAAGTTAGTGATAGTGAGGCTGATCTGGTGGAGCAGGAGCACGAATTCTTTTCCAGTTTAGGTTTTGAGATTAATCGTACAGGACCTGAGGCCATTGTTTTAAGAGCAACGCCGGCTTTGTTAGGGCGCGAAGATATGGATGCTTTAATACGCGATATTTTGGCTGATATTGTGACGCATGGTATGAGTCGCCGAGTGCTGGAAAAATCAAATGAAATCCTGGCGACAATGGCTTGTCATGGATCGGTGAGAGCTAAGCGTAAATTAACGGTTAATGAAATGAACTCGTTATTAAGAGACATGGAGCAGACTGAGCGAATAGGGCAGTGTAATCATGGTAGGCCGACCTGGATTGAGTTAAGTACCTCGGATTTAGATAAGTTTTTTCTTAGAGGGCAATGATATGTATTGTCTAGGTATTCGTGGCAAGGACTATGGCTTTACAAACCAATGTAATTATAAATGTTAAATAAAGAAAATTTACCGCCTGCGATATTTCTAATGGGGCCAACAGCTTCAGGTAAAACGGCATTGTCCGTAGAGCTGGCTGAAATATTGAATGCAGAAATAATTAGTGTTGATTCAGCTTTAGTTTATAAAGGGATGGATATAGGTACTGCAAAGCCTACTTTGGAAGAAAGAAAAGGCATTCCTCATCACTTGATTGATATCTTGGATCCGTCTGAGAGTTATTCTACTGGTAGCTTTAGAAAAGGCTCGCTGCAACTAATGCAAGATATAACCAGTCGAGGAAAAGTGCCTTTGTTGGTTGGTGGCACTATGCTTTACTTTAATGCATTGTTTAATGGTTTGGCATCTTTGCCTGAAGCTAGTCCGGCGATTAGAAAAAAACTGGATGAAGAGTTGGCTGCTGACGGAAAAGCAGCGATGCATGCGCGACTTAAAAGTATCGACCCGGAATCTGCTGAAAGAATACACCCTAATGATCCCCAAAGAGTGCAGCGTGCTTTAGAGGTGTACGAAATTAGTGGTAAGCCAATCACTCAGTTTTTTCGTGAAGCCGAGCAAAATCAAATCCCTTACCATAAGATAAAGTTGATAGTTGCTCCAGAAGATAGAAAGCAATTGCATGAAAAAATAGCACAGCGATTTAAGTTGATGGTAGAGCAAGGTTTGATTGCTGAAGTAGATGCTTTATATCAGCGTGGTGACTTAAATGAGAAATTACCTGCTATTCGGGCGGTAGGATATCGCCAAACCTGGTCTTATTTAGGTGGTGAGTACGATTTAGACACTATGATAGAAAAAGGTATTATTGCCACAAGGCAATTAGCGAAGAGACAATTCACGTGGTTGCGCAGAGAAGAGGATGCTTTAATGTTTGCCTCCTATCAATCCAACTTGTCTGTCAAGGTGTTGCAGTGTATTCAAAAATCTGGATTTTAATTAACTTAGGAACTTGAATTTAAATGTTTTGTCCCTATTATCTGAGTTAAGTTTATTAATTGATATTTAAAATCATACTGCGTAATGTAGTATAGGAAAAAAAGAATAAAAATAAGGAGTAGTGGTATGTCAAAAAGTCAAAATTTGCAGGATAACTTTTTAAATTCATTAAGAAAAGAACATACGCCTGTATCTATTTTCTTGGTTAATGGTATAAAGCTGCAAGGTAGAGTAGATTCATTTGACCAGTATGTCGTTATGTTAAAAAATACCGTGAATCAAATGGTTTATAAACATGCTATTTCAACCATTGTTCCTGGAAAGCCAGTTAAACTATCAAGAGATAACGAATTTGAAGATTAATCCATTAAACGGGAGCGATTTGTTTGTTTGATCGTCCAGAATCCGGTGAACGTGCGATACTCGTTCATCTTACACTAAGAGCTGGTCAGGAAGACTTGCATGAATTAAAAGAGCTTGCGAAATCAGCTGGGGCTGAACCAGTTCATGTGGTGGCAGGAACGCGACAGAGGCCCGATCCAAAATTTTTTGTAGGCACAGGTAAGCTAGAAGAAATTAAGTCAGAATTAGCTTTTCATGAAGCGGATATTGTTTTATTTAATCATGTTTTATCACCTAGTCAGGAAAGGAACCTAGAAGAAGCGCTTGGAGTGCGAGTGGTAGATAGAAATGGATTAATATTAGATATCTTTGCATTACGAGCTCAAACCTTTGAAGGGAAGTTGCAAGTTGAGCTGGCTCAACTAAAACATTTGTCAACACGGTTGATTCGAGGCTGGACTCACCTAGATCGTCAAAAAGGTGGTGGCATTGGTATGCGTGGTCCAGGAGAAACTCAGCTGGAAAGCGATAGACGTTTATTAGGTGGTCGCATAAAGCAAATTCAGCAGCGACTTGCTAAAGTGGGTAAGCAGCGTAGTCAGGGTCGAAGTAAACGAAAAAAGTCAGAAGTCCCTTCAGTTTCTTTGGTGGGTTATACCAATGCTGGTAAATCAACCTTGTTTAACTTGGTAACCGGTGCTGATATTTATGTGGCTGATCAGCTTTTTGCTACATTAGATCCAACATTACGAAATTGTTCGCTTGAAAATGGAACTGATATTGTACTTGCAGATACTGTTGGATTTATTCGTCACTTGCCACATGAATTAGTGGCTGCATTCAGATCGACCTTGCAAGAAGCAAGTGAAGCAGATCTACTGCTGCATGTAATTGATGCTAACGCAGAAGACAGGGATGAGACTATCTTTCAGGTAAACCAAGTCTTAGAAGATATTGATGCGCATGAGATCCCGCAGTTACAAGTCTTTAATAAAATTGATTTGTTGGATAATGTAGAGCCACATATCGATCGCGATGATACAGGTAAACCGATACGGGTATGGGTATCTGCTGCGACAGATCAAGGTTCTGATTTATTATTTCAGGCATTGGCGGAATTGTTCTCAAGCAGCAAGGTTAAGCGGAAGTGTTTTTTGCAACACAGTCAAGGGGGGGTAAGAGCCAGTCTTTTTAATTGTGCAAAGATCATTGAAGAAAGTGTTAGTGATGCAGGTGGCTGGGATTTGTTGGTTGAAATTGATAAAAAACATTTGGGCTTGTTAAAAGGGGTTGAAGTTGAAGAGATCAATAATTAAACGTATTATATTTTTTCGAATTAAGGCTGTTTTTTTAAAATCTTAATTTAATTAATCAGAAAGCGTTAATTTGCGATAAAATAGCAGCGTTTGGCTGAATAGCTATTTTTTTAGTAAATTGTATTTTAGAATCCAATTGGAGCAGTAGATGTCTTGGAATGAGCCTGGTGGCGACAAGAAAGACCCTTGGAGCGGTCGTAAAAGTGAGAATGGCCCTCCTGATTTAGATGAAGTAATTCGTTCATTGCAAGAAAAATTAGGTGGTATTTTTGGTGGCGGTTCCGGCGGGGGGGGCTCTGAAGGTAGCTCATTAAAAGGCTTAGGATTCCTAGCTGCTGGTGCGGCTGTTTTATGGGGATTAAGCGGTTTCTATATTGTTGATGAAGGAACACGTGGCGTAGAAACACGTTTTGGTGCCTATGTATCAACCACACAACCGGGTTTGAATTGGCGTTTTCCATCACCGATTGAACAAGTTCAAGTTGTTGATGTGCAAAATGTACAAGTGGTTGAAGTAGGGTATCGTTCAGGTGGTCGACAAGGTTCTGGTTCAGTGCCTAGAGAAGCTTTGATGCTGACTAAAGATGAGAATATTGTTGATGTCCGTTTGGCGGTACAGTATCAAGTAAAAGATGCTAAAGATTATGTGTTTAACTTACTTAATCCTGCTGCAACATTAAAGCAAGTTACCGAGAGTGCTGAACGTGGTGTTATTGGTCACAGTGATATGGACTTCGTATTAACTGAAGGACGTAGTGAAATTGTTGCTGAGATTCAGGCAGAAATTCAAAAAGTAATGGATAGCTATAAATCAGGTATTATAATTACTACAGTTAACTTGCAAGATGCTCAACCCCCTGAGCAAGTACAGGGTGCATTTGAAGATGCCATTAAAGCCCGTGAAGATGAGCAACGCTTTATTAATGAAGCTGAAGCTTATTCAAATGAGGTGATTCCGGTTGCCCGTGGTGCTGCATCAAGAAAAACTCAGGAAGCTGAAGCACATAAAGAAAGAGTGATTGCGCAAGCGACAGGTGAAGTGAGTCGTTTTTCTCAATTGTTAAAAGAATATAAGAAAGCGCCAAAAATAACCAGACAAAGAATGTATTTGGAATCAATGGAAGAAGTGCTAAGTAAAACTTCTACAATCATGGTTGATGTTAAAGGGGGTAATAATTTACTTTATTTACCTTTAGACAAATTAGGTAACAGAACGTCATCGGCTGCAACAAGTCAATCGGCAGTAGCAAGACCTGTTTCTCAACCCACAAAGATTTACAACAATAGTTCACGTGTTTCAGGCCGTGGACGTGATGTGAGAGGACGTTAAAATGGGACTAAATAAAATATTAGTTGCAGCAGCTATCTTGTTTTTTGTTATCTCATCATGTGTTTTTACAGTGAGCGAAACAGAAAGAGCGATTAAATTTCGTTTAGGGGAAGTTATCGCATCAGACTTTGAACCTGGTTTGCATTTTAAAATGCCTTTTATCAATAATGTGAAGAAATTTGATTCACGTATTTTGACAATGGATTCTAAGCCAGAGCGTTTTCTAACCTCTGAAAAGAAAAACGTCATTGTTGATTCATTTGTTAAATGGAAAATTGCTGATGTAAAAACATTTTATACGGCTGTAGCCGGAGATGTTCGTCAAGCAAATATACGTTTAGATCAAATTATTAAAGATGCTTTTCGTAGTGAATTTAGTAAAAGAACTATTAAACAATTGGTTTCTAGTGATCGAAATGTTATTCGAACTGCGTTGATTACCAATGCATCACCGATTGCAACTAAACTAGGGATGGAAATTGTTGATGTGCAAGTAAAGCGTATTGATTTACCAAGTGAAGTAAGCTCTTCTGTGTACAGAAGAATGGAAGCAGAGCGAGAAAGAGTCGCTAGAGAGTTTCGCTCTCAAGGTAAAGAAGCGGCAGAACGTATTCGAGCTGATGCAGATAAACAACGTGAAATTATTTTAGCTAATGCATTTCGTGATGCTGAAATTCTTCGCGGTAATGGTGATGCGATAGCGGCAGATATTTATGCTAAGGCCTATGGTGCTGATATAGAATTCTTTTCTTTTTATCGAAGCATGCTTGCTTATAAGAAAACGTTTAGAGGGGCTGGAGATATGCTTGTTGTAGAACCGGATTCTGATTTCTTTAAGTATTTTAAAAAGCAGAAATAAATAGTTTCGACCTTTAGTGTCGATAATATAAAAGAGCACAAAACGCTCCGTTGTTAACGGGGCGTTTTGTGCGAGTGGATATATAAAAAATATGCGAAAATCTGACTCTTGGCTATTACCCGAAGGGATAGAAGAAGTTTTACCTAAAGATGCCAAACAATTAGAAGCCTTACGTCGGCAATTGCTTGATGTCTTTACTTGTTGGGGTTATGACTTGGTTATTCCACCTGTCGTTGACTTTTTAGATTCATTGTTAGTAGGTTCTGGCCATGATCTTGATCTGCAAACCTTTAAGCTAACGGATCAAATTTCGGGTGAAATGTTAGGTATTCGAGCGGACATGACACCACAAGTCGCTCGAATTGATGCACATAACTTGAAGCATGAACGACCGACTCGACTGTGTTATGCAGGAACCACGCTAAGAACTTTAGGTGATTCATT